>CALCJG010000349.1 GCA_937967705.1 uncultured Spirochaetia bacterium | reverse complement strand
ACCACCGAGATCTACACTCTTTCCCTACACGACGCTCTTCCGATCTGCATTTTTTACTTGACCGCTAAAAATGTTTCCCTTAATACAATCGTGAAGGCTAAGGTGACTGACTCCTTCGAATACGACCTAACAGGTGTTTTATGCTGAATATTCCCAACATGCTGTCCATGTTGAGGATCATACTGATCCCCCTCTTCATTTATCTTCTTTCCTTCCAGACCAGGTCGTTGATGATCTGGGCTCTGGTGGTCTTTGCACTGGCCTCCTTTACGGATCTCCTTGACGGATGGTCAGCTCGAAAGCTCAACCAGGAAACCGCCCTGGGGCGTTTCCTCGATCCGCTGGCGGACAAGTTTCTCGTCATTTCTGCCTTCATAGCCTTTCTCTTCCTGGATGTGCTCATCCCCTTCTGGATGGTGATTATCATCGTAGCGCGCGACCTCCTCCTGACCCTTATGCGTTATCTTGCCATGAAAAAGGGGCAGACGCTGAGGACGAGCCGTTTCGGCAAGATCAAAACGGCCTTTCAGATGATATCCATCATCATCATCCTCATGGTCTTTGCCATCCGCTCCAGCGGTGTGGATTTTTCCCAGACGATAGAAATGGGCGACAGGATGGGGTTCGAGGTGGCCTATGACATTTATGAATCGGGGCGTTCCGACCGCTTTCTCCTGATCGGCCCCTACCTCCTGATGCTGATCGTTACCGTACTGACGGCGATTTCCGGGCTGCGTTATCTCCTGACCAACTGGCGTTTGCTCCTCCCCCCTTACGTCACGAAGAAAGAGGAGTAGATATGTGGTGGAGGGAGCTCTTCTTTACCAGTTTGTATACCGGATACAGTCCCCTGGCTCCCGGCACGGCAGGCACGCTGGTGGGGATGGCCATCTACTATCTGGAATACCTCCTGCTGGGACAATACTCCTGGGTTTGCAACCTTCTGATCGTTATCGTTATGCTCTATCCTGCCGTTCGGCTGGGGGATGCGGGGGAGAGGTTTTTCGGGGATAAGGATCCCTCTCAGGTGGTTCTGGACGAGACCATGGGGTACTGGATATCAGTACTTTTCTATCCCTTCAACTGGAAGATAGCGATCATGGGGTTTGTCCTGTTTCGAATCATGGATGTTCTCAAGCCCTTTCCCATCAATCAGCTGCAAAATCTCAAAGGGGGGCTGGGGATAATGGCGGATGATTATCTGGCCGGGGTATACAGCAACCTGGTCATACTGGCCGTATTGACGGTACTCTATTTCAACGGGCTGTCCCTTTACTGACGCTATCGGGGTAAATACGGCCCGGTGTTGTGCAGGCATAATCCTTGCAGCTTCCTGACTGTAATGGTCGGGAGAGAAATCTTTCAGAACAGTCGGAGCATGCTATGATGAAGATCAATCCTTGCCGTGGAATAACTCTTTGCGGGGGTTTCCTTCTTCTCTTCTGCCTGGCCCTGATGGCACAGAGCAAGATGGACGGTAAAAGCGATTCCCGGGTTTTGCAACCGGCGCCGGTTCCCAAATCGGGCAATTATTGTGTGGAATGTCATAAAAACCTCAAGGGCCCCCAGGGGGCTGTGGTGGGGGATTGGATCAAGAGCACCCACGGGAAGAGCGGGCAGAACTGCAATATCTGTCATGGCGGCAATGCGGACATCAACGATAAGGGCATCGCCAAGGGGAAGATCTTTTTTTACATAGGTAAACCCAAGCTCAAGGAAACAACGAATGTCTGCGGAAGAGGGGGCTGTCATGAAAGTCTTATCTTCCGGTTTAAGAAGGGGCCGCATTATCGCAGTCTCCTCTCCAAAGGAGAGCCGGGGTGTGTTACCTGCCATGGAAGTCATCTGACACAGAGAAACCTGACCCGGATAACCGGCGACAAAAAATGCGGGAGCTGTCATCCCGCCCGTTTCGCCGCCGAATTTTCCAAGCTGGTGGCGGAGATCAACGGGGAGATGAGTGTTATTCAGGAGAACATTGATTATCTGAACCGGAAAAACGCGGAATCGAAGGACCTTTCCGAGAAGCTGATACAGAGCAAAAAACTGTTTTATGAGATGATCCACGTCTTCTCCACAAGGGATATTGTGCTGAATATGAAGGAGATCAAATCCATTCTGGATACCCTGCGGGACAAGTCCTCGACCAAGGTTATAGATCGGAAGAGCACACGTCTGAACTCCAGTCACGAGTGGATATCTC
>CALCJG010000348.1 GCA_937967705.1 uncultured Spirochaetia bacterium | reverse complement strand
GAACCCGCAGACATCCCTTACCGTAGCGAATGTTTTTATAATGATGTGCATGACACAGTCGTTTCTGGATATTCGAAAGGCGGGATGCTACTTCTTTTCCCTCTTCTTCATGAAGAGATAATGCTTGATATAGGGCTGAAGGCTTTCGGGGAATGATCCGACCTCCACATCCTTGGAATGCTTGATGACCAGATCAAGGCTTGATTTGGTGATGTCTTCCTCACACGTGTCGATCAGGGTTTTAAAGCGTTTGATGATCTCCTTGTCGACAGCATCAAAAGCAACCTTTCCCATTTCCGTGCAGAGCTTGAGAAGGTTATTCTTTTTTTTATGTTTTTTGGCCTTAGCCTTGATCGGTTTAGCTTTCTCTGTCATTCATAACTCCCCGGAAATTGTATTCGACGATAATAGAATGAGTTTATAAGTTGTAAACACATTTTTTTCAAATTTTTCATACGATTATCTCCGGGATTTAAAAGATTCTTTCCCCGGAAATGCTTTCGGCGACGTTATAGGCATGATCACCGATTTTCTCATAGCTCGTCAGCATATCGATAAAGAGCAGTCCCGTCGTCACATCGCAGGTGTTCTCGTTAAGCCGCTCGATATGACCCCGCTTCATCTCCATCCTGAGCTCATCAATCCGGTTCTCGATGACTCGGGCCCTGGGGAGAATATTATGTGGTCGGGAGGAGATGTTGCTGCGTATCAGTTCCAGCAGATCCCGCACCTCCGAGGCGATTTCCCTTATCTCCTTGGCCGCCCTTTCGGAAAAATCAATATTGGAATCGTATTTTCTCCTGATAAGTTTCAGGAGTATTACGCAGTGATCTCCCGCACGCTCGAGTTCGTTGAGCATGTGCAGCATGGAGGTGATCTCATTGCTCTGGTCTTCTGATATGTTGTTCTGTGACACCTTCACCAGAAAACTGGATATCTCCGTCTCAAGAAGGTCGACATTGTTTTCCTTCATGAGTATACTTTCCACAACTCCTTTCTGCTTGATCGTGGGATTGTTGAATACATCCATGACGCTGTCGAACATGCTGATGATGATTTCCACCATGCGTCGTATCTCCAGCCGGGCCTCGTTGATATTGATGGCTGGCATGGAAACCAAAACGGTGGATATGTATTTGAGATGAATCATCTCTTCGGATTCCTTCTTGTCTTTCACCATTTTTGTGGCGATCTTTGCAAGAAACCCGGTAAAAGGCAGGAATAAGAGTGTATTGATTACATTGAATGAGGTATGAAAGGCCGCCAGGTGATCTGCTATAACAGCGGAACGCACAGAGATATCACTGGAATTGGGATTGCCCGGCACAAGCCAGTCGATAAAGGGAATGAAAAGCCAGTGAAATACAGTCAGCAGCCATATCACTCCTAATACATTGAAAAGCATATGCACTCTGGCGGACCTTTTGGCATTTGCAGATGCTCCCAGCGAGGCGATGTTGGCGGTTATTGTGGTTCCTATGTTTTCTCCCAGTATGAGAGCGCAGGCTGTGGTAAAATCTATAAGACCGTTGACCGCCAGGCTCATTGTCATAGCCATGGTTGCACTGGAGGACTGTACGACCATGGTCACGGCAGTACCGATCAGAACCACCATGATGGTTGAAGGGATGGTACTGCTGTCGTAGGAGGTCATGAAGTTCATCACCGAGGGGGAGTTGCGCAAATCCTTGACAGCGTCGTTCATGACGTTGAGCCCCAGGAAGAGTATTCCAAAACCCAGGAGGACCTCTCCCCATTGTTTCAGCTTTTCTTCCTTGGCAAATCGGATGAAAAAACCTATGGCGATAGCCGGAAGGGCGATTGAGGATATCTTGAATTTAAACCCGATGATGGCAACGATCCAGCCCGTTATGGTCGTTCCTATATTGGCTCCCAGTATGATGCCTATGGATTGCGAAAGATTGATAAGCCCGGCATTGACGAAACTCACCAGCATGACCGTCGTGGCGCTGGAAGATTGGATTATGCTTGTAATGAAGAAGCCCGTCAGGACTCCCAGAACACGGTTGTTTGTCACTTTCCAAAGAATGTTTCTGAGGCGGTCTCCTGTGGCCATCTGGAGGGATTCGCTCATGATCTTCATTCCAAACAGGAAAAGGCCTAGTCCGCCGAAAATTGTAATTGTTATGTTCAGATGAATATCCTCATGTTGAGTTTATGGGCACATCAAAACTGCTTTTATAAAAAAAGAGAATGCAATTTATCTGATTACCGTTCCTGTAAGGTTTATACTCGACTTATTTCAATCCCCTCGTTTGGCATGTCAGGACCCGATATATTGAACCGACTGGAGGGTTGCATTATTTTATGTTTTCGATAGGAGTCAAGAAGTATTACGAAAAAAATGAAGAGACAAAGGGATGAATGAGAGGGTTTTTTTCATATTGCTTGACATATATACCTGAACATAATAATCAAACCTTTTTGACTGGGTATGGCATATTCTCCTATTCGGAAAGGGTAGGCATAATTCGACCGACAAAGATATATCTTTTAATTGCGTACAGAAGGAGCAGCGCTCCCTTCTGCCCTTATTGATTTAATAAGGTATATCCTTAAAGAATAGTGATTGGCAGCATATTGATCTTTGCGAATCAAAAAAGCTCCACCAGAAAAAACAACAGTTAGAAGATTTTAATCGAGGGTGTGTATGATATGAAGATTTCCAGATATATTCTCCCTACTTTAAAAGAGGATCCCTCTGATGCCGTAGTCGTCAGCCATAAGCTGATGATAAGGGCCGGGCTGATCCGAAAGGAATCTGCGGGTATGTATATCTATCTCCCCCTGGGAATGCGTGTATTGAAGAAAGTGGAAAACATCATCCGGGAAGAGATGGATCAGGCGCAGGGACAGGAGTTTCTTATGCCGGAATTGACCTCGGCAGACCTGTGGAAGGAATCAGGACGATGGGATACCATGGGTCCCGAGATGTTCCGGATAAAAGACAGAAACGGATCGGATTATTCCCTGGCCCCAACCCACGAGGAGGCCTTCACAGGAGCTATGCGCTCACTGCTGTCCTCTTACCGGGATCTGCCCGTTACAGTCTATCAGGTCAACACCAAATTCCGCGATGAGATCCGGCCCCGTTTCGGGATTATGAGGAGCAAGGAATTCATCATGAAGGATGCCTATTCCTTTGATCTGGATGAGAAAGGGCTGGATGAATCCTATCAGGCCATGAGAAAGGCATACCGGAATATCTTCCGCCGCTACGGACTGGAAACCATACCGGTAGAGGCGGATACAGGCTCCATGGGAGGCAGTGATTCAGAAGAGTTTATGGTCGCTTCGGAAGTGGGGGAGGAGATCCTCCTGATATGCGAAGAATGCGGATACAGGGCCAATCAGGAGAAAGCGGAATACCGCCGACCGGCACCTGTCGATGCGAAGCCACTGGAGGATTTGCGCTTGGTGGACACGCCGGATGTTAAAACTATCGATGATCTTACGGGCTTTTTCCGGGCGCCGGCGGCCGTATTTCTCAAGAGTATCGTCTATATGGCTGACGGCAAACCGGTAATGGCAGTCATTCCTGGGGACAGGGAGATCAATGAGCATAAATTAAAGAATTATCTGTCAGCGGGAGAACTCGAACTTGCGACGGATAATGTGGTGGAGGAAGTAACCTCCGCCCCTGTCGGTTTCGCCGGTCCTGTCAACAAGCTCAATGTAAGAACGGTGTTCGATATATCCGTTAAGGATGTCCGTAACGGCATTACTGGAGCCAATGAGAATGACAAACACTATGCCGGAGTGAATCCCCGGCGGGATTTTATGATTGAGGAAGAGGCTGATATCAGCACTGCCGAGGAAGGTGATTCATGTATCCGTTGCGGTCGCAGTATGATAAGCCGAAAAGGGATTGAAGTGGGTCATATTTTCAAGCTTGGCTACAAATACACCAAATCCATGGAATTCACGATCCTTGATCAGAACGGCAAGGCCATGCATCCCATAATGGGCTGTTACGGGATAGGTGTTAACCGTACCATGGCCGCAGTCGTGGAGCAGCATCACGACGACAAGGGTATTGTCTGGCCCATAACCGTGGCGCCTTTTCAGATACATCTCGTTGGAATCGCGAAGAGCGATGAGGAATTTGCTCAGGTCGAGGAAATATATCAGGAACTGCTGAAGTCGGGTTTTGAAGTGCTTTACGATGACCGCAAGGCCAGCCCGGGCTTCAAATTTGCTGATGCAGATCTCATCGGAATGCCGATAAGAATAACAGTGGGAAAGAGCTACTATCAGAATCAGGAAATAGAGGTTAAACTCAGACGGATGTCTGATATCAGTAAGGTCGAGAGAAGCGGTCTTGTTGCTTGTTTGCGGTCAATGATCAAGGATGAAATGGCACGGTTTGATGCATAAAGCCCGTACAATCAGCGTTTCAGGGATTATTCTCATCCTGCTGCTTCTCCTGGTGGAAGGGGGTTTCGCTGGACCCGCCGGGGATCCCATGGCCCTGATGCCTCCGACGACACTGGTGGCGGTTGCTGTATCCAGCAGTGATAAACTGATAACAGCTTCCCGGTTTGCCCAGAAGAACATGTTGAGCGATATCCAGGCAGACAGGATAACGCGGTGGGCCGAGGAGTTTAAGAAAAGGACGCGTGTTGATGTATTCGATGTTTCTTCCCTGAGAAAGCAGGGCATCAATACGAATAAAACAATCTACCTCGCGCTGATAAAAAAAACCGGGGTCAGCAAGCATATGCTCCTTTTTATTCCGGTCAAACATGCCAAAAGTTTCCCTCTTCGGTTCGTAGGCCTGTTGAAAAAAAACTATCGTGGCGACAAAAGCATTGATCTCAATCCCGTGACGACACGTTACAGGAAATATGTTTGCCATCAGGTGCTGAAAGATATCTTTTTTACCAGCATCGATGATTATTTTATTGTAACGCAGTCCGAACAAATCATGAAGCAGGTCATAGATATCAAGCTCGGCAAGGGGTCCGTGGCCTCTTTGTAGGATGACAGGCTTTATCAGGATTATCTTGCCAGGGTGCCCGGTAAGGGGGACGTGGTCCTGTTTGTCGGGGGGGGCTTTTTTCTCTCATCCGGGGATACCAAGGGGGGGGAGGACGATGCCGGAAGCGGCAAGGGTTTCTCCGGGGCAAGCACGTTTCTCGACGAGATGAGAGACCGGGAAACCGTGATTTCGGCAATAAGGAAAAAGTCCGCAGATCTCCTCGGGGCTCTCCAGTATTTAGGCATGTGTATCGATGTCCGTAAAGACAAACTATTCGTCGATACGCAACTCTCTTATATTGAGGATGCTCCTATCGGGCAACTTCTTCAGAAGCTTTTTCAGACCAGTGTAAAAATCGAGGAAAAGACAATACTCTATGAATCTCCGGCACTCTATTTCTACAGCCGTCTGAACCTTCAGGATGCAGCCAAGTGGTGCCGGGAGCATGACAAAAAATATACGGGATCGTGCAGATATTATGGGAAGTTGGAACGGTTACTCAAGGATAGAACTGGCATAGAGCTGGATGAAGAGATGGCCAGTGGGTTTAAGGGTGCCATTAATGTGATTTCACGTAAAAATGAAAACCTCGCACTTATGGATGATCTCGTTCTGTATGTATACCTTAAGAATGATGAGATGGCGGCGAATGTCTGGAAGCGGATCAGAAAACATATGAAAGAAAAGGACCTTGCCGATTACGGGGATGAAAAAATAAAGGGGGTCACCTTCTTCAGATATAAGGATAAAAAGAATAACACCTACTACCTGGCTCAGAAGGGCAGCGGGCTCTTTTTCGGCAATAACCGGGAGTTTATTAACAAGATCGTCGAATCCAGGAGCGAAGCACCGGATCAGGCGGAAAAGAGATTTTTCGGCGAAGATGCCGTGAAGGATCCCTTTCTTCTTTTCTATGCCCGTCTGAATGAGCAGAGATTCCTGAAAACAGTCATCGCCCTCATGGTTTATAATAAAAGCCTTATCCTGTATAGCCTAATTGACAGAGTGGATACTCTGCAATTCTCCGCTTCGCTGGAGAAGAATCGTGTGTTGATGAAGCTGAAAGTGGAAGTCAAGGAATGATCCTTTTATCCGAACTTTTGTGCCTCTCTGGCGGGCATCGGACAATCGGTTCTGCCACCGTTTGGAAAGGTTGAGATGTCAGGACGAATAATAACTTGCATGCAGGGTGAAACATGGCTCCCAGAATACTGAAGTACGAAAACGGGGAAAAAATCATCGAGTCTGGTAAGATTGAACAGCGGATGTATATCATCCTCGAAGGAATGGTGGAAATTTTTCTTACGGATGGGAAATCCAAGGTTGTTGTGGCTACTCTTAAAAAGGGCGATTTTTTCGGCGAGATTTCCCTGTTTACGAACACACCGAGAAGCGCCAATGCCATAGCCATAGGCCATGTTCAGGTGGCCTATGTGGACAATGCCCAGGAACTGAAGGCCTTTCTGGTAAAGAATCCCAGTTTTGCCGCCAAGATGGTTCATATCCTTTCTCAACGACTGGCACAGACCGATGAAATCCTCATGGGAAAGATAAGCGAGCTCAATCGGCTTAAACTGACCATGTAGGATACATGAGCTGCTGCTATGAAATATATCTTTGGTCCGGTCAACTCACGAAGATTGGGTATCTCCTTAGGGATCGACCTGATACCCTATAAAACCTGCACTTTCGACTGTGTCTACTGTGAATGCGGGATTACTACGGATCACACGGATATCGTCAGGGAATATGTACCCACGGATGAAGTGATACAGGAGCTGGATGATTATCTCAGCAAACATCCGCGTCTTGATGCCGTTACCTTCGCTGGTTCTGGGGAGCCGACGTTGCACTCCGGTATTGGACGAATCATTGATTTTCTCAAAACATCCTATCCCCAATACCGAGTAGTGCTCCTCACCAACGGGTCCCTTTTCTGCAATTTTGAGATTCGCGCTCGTGTTACCAAGGCAGATATCATCATACCCTCGCTGGATGCCGCTTCGGATAGGGTTTTCCGGGAAATCAACCGCCCGTTAAAGGGGGTTACTGTAAATGATCTACTCGAGGGACTGAAGCACTTACGGGCGGAATACCATGGAATGCTCTTACTGGAAATCTTTATCATTCCCGGCGCTAATGATACGGAAGAAGAACTGGGGCTGCTTCGAGATGCCTGTCGTGATATCAAGCCAGACGGGATACAGCTCAATTCACTGGACAGGCCTGGCACGGAAAACTGGGTCGAGTCGGCTGGCTTTGAAGCGATGGAATATGTTAAATCTTTTTTCTCCGAGTACCCGGTGGAGGTTCTTGGCAAACCCTTGAAACAGAACAGAAGGGGAGCCACACCGGATAATATTCGCAGAGTAATTGTGTCAACCCTTGAGAGACGGCCTTCTACTTTTGAAGACCTCGTTTCGACTACTGGTGCAGGGGACTTGCGGATCCAGGAGGTATTGGATGCGATGTTGAAGGATGGCGAGGTGGAGAAAAAGGTTATGGAAAGAGGGGAGTTTATCGTACTCAAAAAAAAACGGAACTGTTGATGTTTTCTTGTTGACGCCCTGTATTGTAAACAACAGAATTCTAAGAAGTGTCCAGCTTATATGTGTTGATGTAGCCATTAGGGCTGCAGTCAGAGTGATAGAAAAAAATCCTTCAATCCCCCGTCAATTATTTGAGATTGTCCTTCAGGTATGACCGCCTATTGGAATATGTGGGGAATTAGAATTGTTAATAGCAGTGGTTGTTAGTAATTATAATAAATAAGATGTGATGGGATGATTGTTTATGGCTGTTAAAAATTCGGAAAAGGAAGAAAAAAGGAAAATCCAAATTGTACAGGCCGCTTATGACGTGATTTCTTCCAAAGGGTATAACAATTTTACCATTGAGGACATAGCGAACACCGCAGGTCTTTCAAAAGGGGGAGTTCTTCATTATTTCAAATCAAAGGAAGACATTCTGATCTACCTTCTCGAACAGATCTACATGATTATCGAGAAGAACATCAAGAAAAGGTCAGAACGTTATAAAACCCCGGAGCGCAAGCTTAAAGCCATTATTATCGCTTATATCGTAACGGCTAAAAGGCATCCGGCCTTTTATACGGTTATGGTCGATTTCTGGGCTCAGATACCCGTGAACGAAAGGGTAAAGACCATCAATGGAAAAATCATGGAGAGGATGTCCAATGAGACCAAAAAGGTCATCGATATGGGGATTGCTCAGGATGAGTTCAAGTCCGTCGATTCATCTAATCTTGCCTATATGATTACCGCCATGGTCGTAAACGTGGCCGTACAGTGGACCTTCAATAACTCCCTTTACAATATCGATCATATTGCTCGTTATTGCATGTCCATGGTGATGTCGTTTCTGAAGAAATAGTTTCAGGAGAGGGGTATCTCTATCCTGGCATAGGTTTTTTCAATCCCGTCTGTCGTAACATCGAAGTTTCGATAGTCGATGTTGATGCTCTTCAGGAGAACGACAACCATGGAAAGTCCCAGCCCCATTCCCTCTGCAATCGGATCGGGGTTCTCGATGTAGAACTCGGCGATGCTGTCGTACCGGGAAGAGATCTCGATCCTTTCCTGAATGCGGTTGAGTTCGCTTTCCGGGAGAGGTACGTTGTTGATGACGTTGATGATAAGGAAACTGTTTCTCACCGAGATGTAGGTTCGTGTGGAAAGCCTGCTCTTCTTTGCCTTGATCCCGTATTCCAGAAGGGACTCCTCGTTCAGGACGGCCCTGATCTTTTCAACCACCTCCATGGGATTGTCCGGATTCTGAATGGTTCCTTCATCGATCAGGATCTTCTTGGCGTTGGCCTTGGTGGCATTGGCAATAAGTTCTTTTGTACAGGAATAGAGGGGGGTAAAAAGCTCTTCCTTCTGATGCTTTTCCAGAATTTTAGCCAGGACATTCTTGATTTTATCCTCGGTTTCATTGAGCAGGGAATAGGAAATAAAGACGATGTCCTTGCCCCCTTCCAGGGCAGCATCCAGGCTGTCTTCAAGCCCTCTGCTGTATGTTTCAGCTTCCATAGGGGAATTCACATTATCAGAAATTTTATTGGTTTCATTTCTATTTTCGGATAAAATTATCATAATTGAATAAAATAATTATTGATAAATATCAAGTGAAAAATAGTATTAATTTGAATTTCCATGGTCCTATCCTTTTGCCCTGAAGAGGTATATATGTTTGATCAGATCTTCCCTTCCGTTTCATCCATTGCCAGCATTACCGCCATCGGCGCTGTTTTCGGGTTAATCCTTTCCATAGCAAAAATTAAGCTGCATGTAGAGAAGGATCCCCGTTTCGACAAAGTACTGGAGGTTCTTCCCAATGCCAATTGCGGAGCCTGTGGACAGCCAGGATGCGCAGGGTATGCGACAAAAATCGTTCAGGGGGAAGTTGCCATCAATCTCTGCCCCGCCGGCGGTGTCGATGTGGTCAGGAAGATTGCCGAAATTATGGGCATTGAGGCGGAATCAGTTCATCCTGTCAAGGCGAGAATCCATTGCCAGGGAGGCTCGGATGTCACAAAGACCAGGTTTCTGTATGATGGACCGGTTACGTGCATGGCAGCACAGCAGGTTATGGGGGGGAGTAAAGTATGTCAGTACGGGTGCCTAGGAATGGGGGATTGCGCTGCGGTCTGTCCCTTCGATGCTATCCACATGAACGAGAATAATCTCCCTGTAGTGGACTGGGACAAATGTACCGGTTGCGGAAAGTGTGTCTCTGCCTGTCCCAGAAGCATCATCAGTCTGGTCGGCGAGACCTTTGATGTCCACGTTATCTGCCGCAACAAGGAAAAGGCTCCGGCCATGAAGAAGGGGTGCAGCGTGGGATGCATTGCCTGCAACCGCTGTGTTAAGGCCTGCAAAGAGGTATTCCAGGAGAACCCGGAAATTGAAACCGCGATCGAAGTCGTGAATTTTCTAGCGGTGATCGATTATACGAAGTGTATCAATTGCGGTAAATGCGCAGAAGTCTGTCCTCAGAAGGTCATTGAGTTTCTCAGCAGAAAGACATCCGCCTGATGAAATCACCCGGAGAAATGAGCGGTCTGGAGAGGGCCGCAGCTCTCATGGTGGCATTGGGGCCTGACGTGGCCTCGGATATCGTAAAACACCTGGACGAAGAGAGCGTTAAGAAACTGGCGGTAGAGATCGCTAAAATAGACCGGCTTACACCGGAGGAAAAGGAGGATCTCATCGCTGATTTTCTTCTGGAACTGAGGAGGAATAGAGGTGCCGTTTCCGGCGGAGAGAACGTGGCTCGGGATCTCCTCGTGGCGGCCTTCGGTGAGGAAAAGGCGAAGGATGTTTTGACCAGCTTTTCACGCAAAGATCTGGAGAAGGGGTTTGAATTTCTGAGGAATATCGAGGCAGATATCCTGGTGACCTTCCTGCAGGATGAGCATCCCCAGACCATCACGGTAACCCTGGCGTATCTTCCACCAGTAAAATCAGCGGAAATATTGAAATCCCTGAACCCCGCGACCGCTAAGGAAGTGGCCAAGCGGATGGCTAAAATGGACCGTACCTCGCCAGAGGCAGTACTGGAGATCGCACGTGTGTTGCGCAAGAAATATGAGAGTTACAAGGTTTCGGGACACGGTGTAAACTCTTCGGGGGGTGTGGAGACCCTGGTTTCCATCCTGAATTACATCAGCGGGGATCAAGAGAAGATGCTGATGGATCATCTTGAGGAAACCATACCGGATGTATCCCGGGACATCAGGGACAGGCTCTTTACCTTTGAACTTATACTAAATCTTTCCCATCAGGAGATTCGAATACTGATTGATGAAATCAACGATGACAATCTGATTGCCAAAGCCCTCAAGGGAGCCGGTGATGAGCTGAGGTTCAAACTGCTACGTAACATGAGTAAAAACAGGGCTACGGACGTTCTCAGTGAGATGGATTCCATGGGCCCGGTCAGGGTTTCGGACATTCAGGCGGCACGGGACCTCATCGTATCTATCATGCGCTCACTGAATGATTCCGGCGTCATTACCATTCGTAAAGAAAAGGAAGAGTATGTGGAGTAACTGCCGATGAAGGAATGAAAAAAGCCCGGGATTGTCCCCGGGCTTTTTTTTGATGATCCTCGAGAAAACCATTCGATTACTGAGCGGGATCGCCCATGCCGCCTTCTGGTGGGGCAGGGGCGTCTTTAGCAGGCGCCTGCCCATCCAGCTCCATCAGTTTAGTCTTGGCAATTTCACTGAAAGGGGATGTGGGATTATTGGACAGATTGGTCAGTTTTTCCCGGGCCTCTTTTATGGCTTTTTCAATCTTCTCCGGCTTTTGCTCCTTAAGGAGATTGAGGGCGCTGTCATATTCCTTGGCATCGATGATGATCTTTTCATCGGTGCTGTATCCTCCCTTGACCCACTGGCCCATAACCTTCTTTTCACCCACTGCTCCTGCATAGATTCTCACCCAATCGGCCTTCTCTTCAATAATGAAGGCAATGGTGCCCTTGGGAAGGGTGCAGTATTGCTTGCTGCCGATATCGGGGCGTACGAATGCCTTGACGTTGTCCCCAGTGATGACGATAGGTTTGTCCGCCAGGTGTTTTGCATCAATATACCCCTCCTTCCCGTCGGAGAGCTTTACTTTTGCCAGATCGATTTGTTTCTTTTTGGCGTTGACGTATTTTTCTTCGTTGATCAGATCCATGGATTCCGCCTTTTCCATAGTACTGAGCCATGATTTCAGTTCCTTGTCTTTATAGACAGCAACCCGGTATTTTGCATACTTTTTCGCAAGGGTTGTCGGCTGATCCGCCTGTTTGGCGGCCTCTTTTTTACACTGAAAAGCAAAGAAAAGGCTGGCAATAAGGACAAGAGAAAAATACTTTTTCATGTTTCCTCCTAATGATTTGAATTAAGTGTTTCAGTGCCCCGGTGGGATTCTGTGTCTGCGAATATCAAATCAACCACCGAATGTTTCAGTTATCGCCTTATTCTTCGATTGTCAAGCATAATTAAAAAAAGGGGAGTAGGGACACTAGCGGCCATAAATGACGATGGTGCCGTCTTTCTCTATGCGTTTATAGAGCCTTTGTATTGTCTTTTCCGTTCCGGCGGGTTTCTTTCCTGTATAGTACATCATAATTCGATTGACGTAATCTATGGTTGCCCGGATTGGGGGAACCGCCATGCGTTTTTTAACACGGCCAAGGCCGGCATGATAGGCGGCCAGTGCAAGGGGGATGTCATCGTTGAAGTATTTCATCAATACCTTGAAATGCTTCACTCCCGTGCTGATATTCTCCCTCGGATCGAAGGGGTCTTTCATGTTGTACAGCCGGGTCACTTCCTGCATCAGCTGCATCAATCCCATCGCCCCTGCCGGGGAGATGGCGTTGGGATTGAAGTCCGATTCCGCTTTGATGATGCATTTTATCAGGTATGGATCCAGCCCCTCCCGCGAAGCGATTTCCTGTATGATCGGATCATAGGCTGAACTGAAACTGTGCCGCTTCTCTTTCGGTGAAGGGGATTTCTTCGTGTTGAAGAAATCAATGGTGCCATCGTCCCTGGTTCGTTTCTTTATCTCGCCGTACGCGGAAATGATAGTTACGGACAATCCCAGAAGCATCAGAAAGACGGACAGGAGGATAATACGGGAGTTTCCCCAGACACTGGAGATGACAGTCGGCATCGGGCAATCAGCTCTCCTGCTTGATCAGGGTCACATCCAATTCCACCTCGAGACGCTCAAGGAAATCTGTTACATAAGAGTCGAGATCATCGATGGTCGATCGGGAGAATCGAAAACCTATGGCTCCCTCATGGCCTCCGCCGTTGCTGATGGAAAAGACTTGCAGAATATTCCTGAGATCGTAGTTTTTAAAATCATGGCTGCGGCGCATCCTGAATTGGATCAGATCGGATTTTTTCTTGTCGTCGTAATAAGCTATCAGACTGAGTTTGCCGCTCTTTTCTGCCAGGTCATTGGCCACGGATTTCGTCACCGTAATGAAGGTATCTTCATCAAACTTCTCGAACAGGTGAGCAGTATCATCCTCTTTGAGTACAACATATCCCGTAGATCCTTTGATGCTGTGCCTGTCCATGAGATATTTGTAGCAGTATTCCTCATCCTGCGATATTTTCTGGATGACATTGAATATTTCGTCGATCCGGGTGAAGTTGGATTCCCTGACGGTTGTTTTCATCAGAATGTCGTTGTAAATCCCCGTAAAGACATTGTAGAGTCGTTTTTCCCTCCTGGATTTCAGGAACTGCCCCATGTTTGTGTCGCCTATGATGCCGGTAATGATGGATAGCACAAAATTTCTTGAAAAGGGATCGGATATCATATAACGGCTAAGCAACTGTTTCTTGCTCTTCAATTTAATGGCAAGAACGCCGATCAGTTCGCAGGTAGAAGAGGCATTGGTCACGAGACGGAAGCCTTCATCACCAATATACTCTCCGTCCCCGCCGATATGGTGGTCAAATTCGATCTTCAGAACATCCTGTTTTTTTATCAGCTTTTCCCCGGATTTGCTGATTTCGAGCATCTTGGAATTGGGTGTGTCACAGATGACTATCGTATCTACTGGGTCCTTGATCTTGTTTTTTTCATTGATGATCTTAATGGAATTGTAACGGCAAATATTCAGCAGGTAGGATAGGTTGTCCGGAATTTTATTGTTGATGTATATGGAAACCGCCTTGTCGAAACGGTTCAGGAGTATGGCTACCGCCACGAGGGAGGCAACGCAATCCTCGTCCGGGTGTTTGTGACCGCACAGTAAAAAGGTCTTTCTCTCTGAAAAGGCATTGAGGATGTTGTCGATGATCTGGTTCTGTTCCCGTATATTGCCTATACTCTTTTTTAACATGTTTAGATTACCATCCTTCAAACCGGTATGCAGCGGTTTGAATATTGTGCTGAAACCTCTGTGGATGCGATTATATTTTAGGTTATCCCAGGGAAAGAAGCGTGTCAATTATAATATTATTTCATAAATGAGCGGTTTTCGTTAAACCAGGAAAAGCTATCCATCAAAACATAGCGGGGAGGAGTAGCTGGAAGCGGTTCAGAGAGCTGTCGCATCCTCCTTTTTGGAAAGTCTGGTTTTCAGTACCAGGATGATGATAGCCAGAAGGAAAGCTCCAAAGATGATGATTTTATAACGGTTTAAATATGGTATAATGGTTTGATAGTTTTCCCCGAAGGAGTATCCCAGGGAAAAGAGTATCGTGGATGTTACCGAGAGAGCCAGGAAATCCACGATGGAAAACTTTAGAAATCTCATTTTCCCCAGCCCTGCGGTAAAAAACATGACATTTCGAACTCCGAAGGGGATAAAACGTCCGAAAAACAGGGTCTTGATCCCGTATTTGTGAAAGTAAAACTCCAGGCGTTCAATTCTCTTTGCAGAGATGCGTTTTTGAAAGAACCGGATGCTGAGTATTTTACGTCCTGCAAATCTCCCCATTCCATAAACCATGAGGTCGCTTATGTAGGCCCCAGCAAAGCATCCAATAAAAATATATACAGTATTTTCAGGCACCCTGGTGGCGGCGATTGCTGCAGACACGATGTAAACCAGATCTTCGGAGACGGGAAGATTCAAGCCTGCCAGAATCAGGAGGAAGAAGGAAACATAATGGAGTTGGGGTGCCATGCTGAAGAGCAGATTGGTAATGTATTCCATGCCGGTTTATCCTACGGGTAAAAGAGATTATGGGATGATTTATCTGCTTGACTTATTCGCGTTCATTAAAAGTATTTATTTGTTCCCGATGAGAAGTCTTATGCAGTAAAATTCCTTACGGTAAAGAACAGTCCCTTGTATGAAACTTGAACAAATCGCGATCAGAATAAACAGGCCCTTATATCTGGCAATCATTATTTTTATCATTACAGTGATGATTCTTGCCGGTGGTTTGAAGGTGTTCCTTCTTGTGACCTTCGAGGAAAGGGAGATCAAGTCATTTATAACAGACTTTATGAAGGAGAATTTCAACAAGGCGGTGAAATTCGACGATCTTTCCATAAGCCTATTGGGGAACATCGTTATCAGTAATTTCAGCATATCCAACAGCAGCGATTTTAATGATAATATCAATTTGATAAAAAGCGAGACAGCCATAATCAGGCTGGACTTCTTTGAGGCCCTGAAAAAGCGGTATATCATCAAGGGTGTTGAGTTTGACAATTCCGAAATTACGATCTATAAGAAATATGGGAAGGGGTATTGGGAAAACTTCAGAGAGGTGTTTCAGTTAAAAAAACCGCTGAAAAACATCCAGGGCCTGCGGCATGATCGTTTCCAGATCGCTATTGATAACGCGAGGATGCTCTATAGAGAGGTTTTTAAAGAGGAAACCCTGACGGTTGAATTTGATGATATTAACTCAGTTTTTATTTTCAGACAATCCCTGATGGATTACTATATCCAGGCAACTTCGCGGAATTACAAATCAAAGGATTTGGGGGAAGGGAAAATACTGCTGGAGGGGAGGGTCATTTTATCCGGTAACAGCGAATACATATCTTCTTCAACACGCATTAAAACGCATCATTTTGATCTTTCCCTTCTCAATCTACACCTCTCGGAGCATTTTAAAGAGAATTATGCGTTTTATGGCTCGCTGAACACGGAATTGCGGTTAATAGACATCCGAGGCAACGCGAGTGTGGGAGTCAAGCTGGAACTGGATGATCTGCATCTCGCCAGAGCCGATGAGGAAAAGGGTAATTATACACTGATCAATAACGGCGCCTTTACTGTGGAACTGTCCCTGGACTTAATGAACGGGTATAAGCGTATCATGCTGCGGAGATTGCGGCTTCATAACAGGGTAGTGGATCTGGAAGGAAAGGGGATCATCAACCGTGACGAACGGGACGATTACATGGATGTCACCGTCTTTTCCAACCGTATAGATCTGGAGGAGTTATCCCGGACAGTTAAGCCGGTCTCGGATGTTAGCTATCGGGGGATTCTCAGTTTTAACGGCAGGTTCTGGTACGATTTCAGGAATAACAGAGCCGGTGATATCTGGATGAACCTCCGGCTGGACAGATTTGGCATGGACAGGACGGTTAACGGCAGGGAGAAATCACTCCTTCGGGAATTGAATCTCAGAGCGGACCTTCACGATAGTGTTCTCAAAATGGCTATCAATGTTTCCAAGGACAAAACTGACATCCGCTCTGTTTCGCAAACGACCATAAGTCAATGGAATCCCCTGGAATCCAAAACGGAAATGAAAATCAGTTCTCGCTATTTCTACCTGCCCCATCTTTTGAAACACCTGCCCCGCTTTGTCGATCGGTTATATGAAGAGGCCTTCGAAGATAAAAGGCTGGGTTATGAGGAGTCCAATTATCTCAAGAGCACAGCAGGACTGCTGATGAATAAAAACGCCCTCAATCTGGACGTGGCGGTTCAACGGCTTCAAATGTATGATCAGGCAGGACTGGATAGCCTCAAATTTCGTGTCAGTCTCGAAAAAGGGCGTATGGAGATGAAGGATTTTACCCTTTCCGGATATGAGGGGGATTATTCCTGTTCGCTAAGGGGCTATTTCGACAGCAATCATCCCTCAATAAACTTCAGTTCCAGCATGAAAAAACTCGACATGGGAAAGCTGTGGAAGGAGAGCCGGCTGAAAGGGTCAGTCAGCGGATTGCTGGATCTGGAGATGGATTATCAGCTCAATTTCTATCGGATCGCCCACCTGGTCCAGAATGCCCGGGCAGAACTTTCCTTTACTCTTAAAGAAGGTCTGGCTTCCGGGACGGATTTCCAGGCGTCACTTTCCTCTTTCTTTAAAAAGAACGGGTTTGATAAAGCGGACTTGATGAACCTGCAGTTCAAGAAGGTGTCCGCAACCCTGACACAGAGTGCGGACACCTTTTACATCAAGAATTTTGCCTGCGACAGCGATCGGCTGAGCTATAATACCTATGACAAGTACACGTACGACAAGGGAATAGATCTCTCTTTCAAGTGTAACCTCATCGCTGCGGCGGATGAAAAAACGGGGCCTCTGCGAATTGCGGTACCGCTTATAATCAGCGGTCCCCTGATGAAGCCCCTTTTGCAGGTTAAACAGAAAGGAGAGAGTGAAAAGCTCCTTCTATTTAATATCAACTAGTTCGTAGATCTTGACCGGCAGTTCCTTCCCTTTAACCTTGATGAGATCCAGTTCTCGGGCGATGATGGCGTCCTTGACATGTTCGTAGGTATATTCGCTGATAATGATGTTGGTTCTGTATACCTTGTTGGTTCCTTCAAGCCGGGCCCCCAGATTGACCATGTCTCCCATGAGGGTATAATCCATGCGCGAGGACGATCCCATGTTGCCCACAACCATCTCCCCCGTGTTGAGACCGATGCCTATGTCCAGCTTCGGTTTGCCCATGGCAGTCCATTTACTGTTGAGCTTGTGGAGCTCATCCATCATTTTAACAGCGGCCTTGCAGGCGAGAATGGCATGATCATCCTGCGGGATGGGAGCCCCCCAGAAGGCCATGATCTCATCCCCCACGTACTTGTCCAGCGTGCCGTTTTATTCAAAGACGATATCTGTCATGGACTGCAGGTACTGGTTGAGGTGATCCACAAGGGCCTCCGGTGTCATGGCTTCGGAGATGGAGGTAAAGCCCCGGATATCGGAAAAGAGGACAGTGAGGATCTTCTTGTCCCCTCCCAGCTTGAGTTTTTCGGGGTCGTTGAGCAGTTCATCCACAACGGATTTGGAGACGAATTTGGAGAAGGTCTGGCGGATGTACTTCTTTTCCTTCTGTTCGGTCAGAACCTTGTAGGCGGTTATGAGGCTGAACGTGCCGCCTATCTGAATGAGGGGTACGACGAAAACACAGATGAAGTTCATGCTGTCGAAAAGGATGATGGTACCGATGATGTAGGCCAGAGCGAAGATCATGGTGGCGATCATGGACTTGATCATGGTAAGACGCGGCAGCACAAGGCCCAGAAGCAGTGACAGGAACAGCAGGACCAGTGTGTTCTGAAAGGCGCTCAGTTTGACGATAAAATCCTGGTTGAGAATGGTGTTCAGTGCGTTGGCATGATGCTCCACGCCGAAGGTCACTCCGAAGGGGGATTTATGAACGTCACTGGATATCCCCGTGACCGAATAGGCGGCGATCAGGGCGATCTTGTCCTTGAAGTTGCCGCGCTTCTCCGGATCCCGGTTGAAATAGTGATAGCTTTTGACCGTAAAACTCCCGGGGCCGCCCACGAAATTGATGTCCATAAACCCCTCTTTGTCTATGGGTATCTTGATCTCCCCCGCTGAATTGGGTTTTTTCATCTTCTTGGGGTCCAGGTTCTTGAGCTTGACGTATTTACCCATGACGATCTCTACATCTTTTTTTGTGATGCCGTAGTATTTCATGACCAGTACCAGGTCGATGGAGGGATAATAATAGTATTTATCCTTGTTCCGGTACTTGATGACGAGGGGCAGTTTACGGTTGATGGAATCGGGATCGGGACGAACGTTGGCGTATCCGACCCCCTGGCGGCCTTAATAAGCTGGGGAGTGGGCGGGGTTACCTCCCTGACCCAGGGGCAGCGGGGATCCCGGCCTTTTTGCTCGGCACAATCGCCCTGGGGTATGTCCGTTTCTGTTACGGGGAAGGCGGTCTGGCTGAGTATATTTACGCGTTCATCGATGTCCTTGTATTTAATGATGGATTCTTCCACCTCGAAAGGGTAGTCCAGAAAAACGCAGTCCGCTTTTTTCATCACTTTTGCAAATTCCTTTTCCTGGGCGGCAAACCAGTGATAGAAAACGCGGTTGTATACGGATTTCATGTCATTGTAGGGGAGGCTCTGGAAGGAGCCCATATTGACGCTGTTGACGCCCTTGTAGTTTGTAAAGAGCTTCTCGTCAAAGGTGTCGATGAACATGATATCGAAGAAGATGGCTACAGGATTGTCGCCGGCAATGTAATTCGTAATCACCTTGTGCAGGTCCCAGGGGAAGGGCCAGCGTATGCCGAAGTCCTGATTCATTGTGATAATGGTTTCCTCGTCAATCGCCACGATGACGATATCATCCCTGGCCTTGGGATTTTTCCTGAGCTTGGTAACCTTTTCCGATAGTTTTTTTGTTTCTTTGAAGGGTTCCCGCATGATGAAACGAAAATCCACCGCGCTGTTTTCCAGGTTGTCGAAAATTGTTGTAAAACTCATAAAAAGGGTCAGCAGGACAAAAACACCGAGGGAGATCAGCAGGGCCTGAAGATGGTTTTTATTGATGTTAAAGCTTTTCATGGTGTAGAGCTCCTCAACAGTAAAGGGATAATATCCGTACTCGGTCTGATCGGTAAGTATGGAGGAGATTCAGCCGCTCCGGAAGGAAGCCTGACTTGATGGTCAGAAGTATCAAATCACCGGGATATATTTTCAAGTTTTTTATTAAATAGTTGACAAAATAATTTCTGAGTCCGGTTTTCTTATGTATCCATTTTAACTATGAGATCTGAAATGCCCCGACCGTGGTAGGGAATATATGACGCTCCGGGTCATATTTCAGCTGAAAAAATAAACATTGCCTGAGGTCTGTTTTGATTATAAAGGATGAATTGCAAGGAATAGTATCCCGAGCCTTTCAGGCTCTGGTGCGGGAACTCAATATCGACGTTGCCGAAGCGCCTTACGCGAAGATAGAGTACCCGAAGGAAGAAAAATTCGGTGATTACGCCACCCCCATTGCTCTGGAATGTGCGCGTTTGTTCCGTAAATCTCCCATGGAAATCGGGAATCTGCTGATAAACCATATGGATAAGACGGGGGTCATAAAGCAGGTAGAACTGGCCCGCCCCGGATTTATCAACATGTTCCTCTCCCAGGAGTTTCTCTGCGAAAACCTTTGGCGGATACTGGAGGAAAGGGATACCTACGGCGAGAACAAGAATCCGGCCCCCCGAAGGATCAACATCGAGTTCGTTTCCGCCAATCCCACCGGACCGCTCGTCATAGTTTCCGCCCGGGCAGCGGCTCTGGGGGATACTCTGTCCAACCTCTTGAGAGCGGACGGGAACACGGTCGAGAAAGAATTTTACGTCAATGATTTCGGCAATCAGGTCTACCTTTTAGGCAAATCCGTCCTGAGCCGTTATCGTGAGCTTCAGGGGAGACCGACGGAATTTCCCGAGGACGGATACCATGGAGATTATGTCCGGGATATCGCTGCCCATGTAAAAGGCCGCCATGAGGCAGAGGTCGAGGCCTTGGGAGAAGAGGAGGCCATACAATTCATGGCGGGGAAGGCGATCGAATACAATATAGAAGGGCAAAAGCGGGACCTGGAGCGCTTCAACGTGGTCTTCGACAACTGGTTTCACGAGAAGGGTCTTCACGAGGCGGGGGATGTGGAAAGGGCTCTGGAATATCTTAACGACCAGAAGGTAATCTACGAGTCCGAAGGGAAAAAGTTCTTCAGCTCCACGGATTATGGAGATGACAAGGATCGGGTGGTGGTCCGGGATGACGGGCGCCCGACTTATCTTCTAGCGGATATCACCTACCATAAGAACAAGGTGGACCGCCGATACGACCTGATCCTTGACATCTGGGGGCCGGATCACCACGGCTATATCGCCCGGCTCTCCGGAGCCATGCAGTGCATGGGATACGGGTCTGACCGGTTCCGGGTCCTGATTGCCCAGCAGGTCAACTTGGTCATGGAGGGGGAGATTGTCAAGATGTCCAAGCGGCTGGGGAACTTTTCAACCATGGCCGAGCTGATAGACGAAATCGGTGTGGACGTGGCACGGTATTTCTTCGTGATGCGTTCCAAGATCGGAAGAGCACACGTCTGAACTCCAGTCACGAGTGGATATCTC
>CALCJG010000347.1 GCA_937967705.1 uncultured Spirochaetia bacterium | reverse complement strand
CCGGATCAACCGGGTTCTGGATTACATCGAGGCCCATCTGGAGGAGGAACTGACCCTGGAGGCCCTGTCCCGGGTGGCCAACTTTTCCCTCTATCACTTCCACCGCATCTTCCGCGCCTTCATGGGGGAGCCGGTCTTTGCCTTTGTGCAGCGCCTCCGGCTGGAGAAGGCCGCCCGGCAGCTCATCGCCGATCCGCGGCGCACCGTAACCGCCGTCGCCTACGACTGCGGCTTCTCCGGCTCCTCCGCTTTCGCCCGGGCCTTCCGGGACTATTTCGGGATGAGCGCAACGGACTGGCGGAAACGGGGCATCTCCCAAAAAAGCAAGGAGAGTGAAAGCGAAAGCAAGACGGGTATAATCAAAAGCAACCGGGGGAAAGATTCGAAAGAGCAGTCCTCCTATATTGTGAAGAAATCCCATCACAATATCAGGAGGAAAAGAATGACGAAAATCAGAGCATTAAGCATCGATGTGAAGGACCTTCCCGAGCGGACAGTGGCCTACGTGCGCAACGTGGGACCTTACAGGGGCAACAGCGCCCTCTTCGAGGATCTCTTCGGCCGGCTCTTCCGCTGGGCTGGGCCGCGCAATCTCTGCCGCTTTCCCGAGACTCAGGTCCTGGCGGTTTATCACGACGATCCCGACATTACCAGGGAGGACAATCTTCGCCTCAGTGTATGCATCACGGTTCCGGACGATACGAAGGTTGACGGAGAGGTGGGGAAGATGAGGATCTCCGGGGGGCGCTATGCCGTGGCCCGCTTCGAGCTTAAGGAGAGCGGCGATTACGAGGCGGCGTGGGATCATCTCTACGCCGGCTGGCTGCCCGGAAGCGGTTATCAGCCCGACGACCGGCTTCCCTTCGAGCATTATCTCAACGATCCCAAGGACCATCCGGAGGGAAAGCATGTCGTTGATATCTGTGTTCCCGTGAAGCCCCTCTGAGTCAGGAAGCCGGCTTTGCCCTTTGTTGCCTTGAAGCGGGAGGTTGATGAGCTTTAATCAACAGTGAGACAACGGCCGCGGGTTCAGGCCTGCGGCCGCTGTCTTCCTTCGGTCTTTTATAGAGCCGATCTGTCATCCCGACCGCAGCGCAGCGAAGGGCCGGATGCCGTGTTTTCTGCAGGGCGGCTTCCCGTTTTCCCGGGATGACACGGGAGATGCAACAGGTCCATTGATTAGGGAGGAGCGGTTTGGGCGATAAGGCCGTAACATACTACCGGGAGATTCTAAGGCAGGTGGACGCCTTTTCCCGACAGGTGGAGGAGCGCTGCCGGTATTTGATAGCCTGCCGCCGGGGATGCTCCTCCTGCTGCATACTGGGGAGTGTGAACGCCCTGGAGGCCTGGCATCTCCGCGGCGCCTTCGAGGCCCTGCCGCCGGAGGAGCGGGAGATCGTCCGGCGACGGGCGGATTCCGACGAGGACCGCTGCGTCTTCCTGCACCGGGAGGCCTGCCTGATCTACGCGGATCGTCCGGTCATCTGCCGCACCCACGGGCTTCCGATCCTTGTGGAGGGACGAGTGGATCACTGCCCCAAAAACTTTACCGGCGTCGATGCGATCGACCCCTCCCTGGTGCTCAACCTGGAGACCCTCAACCTCAAACTGACGGCCGTCAATCTCCTCTTTCAGAAGGACCCGCCTGGAGAACTCTATCGGGAAGAGAGGATTACGCTTAAGCGTCTGGTTCTTATGGGGACTGTGCTCTGAGATTCCGCTCTCTGACCTGTTCATGCCTGGAGAGGATGAGCGCACGGGTTTTCGGTATCAGGGCTGCCCCCACTGCTCTTCCGTGATCCCCTTGAGGTAGTCCCGGTTGAGCTCGGAGATGCCGACGATTCCCGGATTGGCGGTAAAGGGGCTTTCGTAGTCGCCGAAGAACTTCCGGTAACGGGGATCGTCCTCGAAGACAGTGGCCATCTCCATCCTACCCTTGGTTAAATCGTAGTCGATGAGATCGTAGCGGAAGGCAAACCGCTCCTTCGTTTCCTGTCCCATGATGTAGGCGATGAGAAGACGGTCCCCGGATTGCCGGAAGAGGGAGTGCTTCACATTGGCGGCGGGCAGGGGAAAATCCCGGCGCAGGAGGGCCAGCCGCGTGAGCCGGTTTTCGGGGATGTCATAGCGGAAGAGGGATATGTCCCGGTGAAGCACGGTGATGGAACCCTCGAAGGGCAGTATGAACCAGAAACGGCGTCCCCGCTTCTTCCGGGAATAGTCCGCCAGGAAGTAGAGGCTCTCCCCGCTACGGAATCCATAGGAAACCTCACGGCTCACCAGGAGCCTTGAATCTGCTCCGCAGCCGGTCAGGATAGCGGCAAAAAAAAGACCGGTTCCTACCATCAGAAAACTGAGGCTGTTTCCCCCCTTGATCATAAAGGTATACCTCCTCCGGTACGGGTAAGTGTCGGGCGTCGCGGGATCGTTCAGCCTGCAGCTTCAGTATCCTGCCTGCAGGGGAAAGATCAATCCCTTTTCGGGAAAAGCTCGCCGATGAGGACGGCGGTCTCCTCGAGCCAGGCCTTTCTCTGTTCCGGGCTGCTCGTGACGATGACCCCGAAGGTTTTTCTGCGGAAGTGGGTGAGGCCGCAGAAGGCGAAGACGCATTGCCGCCAGATGAGTTCCAGAGGGTCGCCGAAGACCGTTCGTTCCCGATCCATGGGAGTGTCGGAGGTGTTGAGGACCAGGGCCGTTTTTCCCGCCAGCAGACCCTCCGGGACTCCCTCGCCGGAATCACCCTCGAGAAAGCGGTAGGCAACGCCGGGCCGAAGGACGCGGTCGATCCACCCCTTGAGGATGGCGGGCGGCTGTCCCCACCAGTTGGGGTGGATGATGATGATTCCCTCGCAGCGGGAGAGCTCTTCGCAGTGGTGCTCAATCGTTTCCTCCTGAGCGCCGCTTTTGTCCCTCTCCTCCGCTCTGAGTAGGGGATCGAAGCCCTCGGCGTAAAGATCGTGGAACAGCACCTCGTAACCCAGTGTCTTGAGGGTTTCCCGGGCCTTGCGGGCCAGGGCGGCATTGAAGCTCTCCGGGGAGGGATGGGCAAGAAGGATGAGAACGGACATGGTGCCTCCTTTCAGATGGGATGGGCGGCCGGGGGCCATCTCCGAGGAAAAGGGAGCGGGGTGATGTTTTCAAGTAAAAAAACCTGCTAGAAAATCAGCATCAGGAAAGGAAAATATTTTCATTGTTATTCGTGCGGGAAGGGATTATCATTATTTGTAGAAATCAGGCAGGCACGGGGGGCGTCGGGTCGATGGGGGAATGTCATCGGCTCATTCCCGGGGAGGATGATATCATGGAGCATGCTGAAAGTTCCTCTGATCCGAAGATCTCCAGGGAGGGATCGGAAACGATGTATCAGCGAATCTTCGATTTCGCCAGTATCGCCATCATGTTCATCGAAGAGGATACGACGATCTCCCTTTGCAACAAGGCCTTCGAAAAGCTGACCGGTTACACACGGGGGGAGGTGGAGGGCCGGATGAGCTGGCGTGATCTCGTGGCGCTTCCCGAGGAGAGGGACCGCATGCTGCATTATCACCGGGAACGGCGTGTCGATCCGGCCAGGGCCCCGGAGGTCTACGAGTTTCAACTGCTCAACCGCGCCGGGGAGGTCCGGAACATGGCGCTGAGCGTCACGCTGGTTCCAGAGACGAAGAAAAGCCTTGCCTTCCTCCAGGACATCACCGAAAGGCGCTCAGCCGAGGCCGCTCTCCGGGAGTCTGAAAAATGGTACCGTGCCATTTTCGAGAATACCGGTCTGCCCTCCATCATCATCGCTCCGGATACCACCATCATCAAGGCCAATACCGAGTGGGCCAGGCTCTCGGGCTATTCCATCGAGGAGAACGAGGGGAAGAAGAGCTGGACGG
>CALCJG010000346.1 GCA_937967705.1 uncultured Spirochaetia bacterium | reverse complement strand
GAATTGCTTACTAATCTGGACCTTTCAAGCAAAAGAAACGCATCGGCACTATTCTGCGGAACACCGGCGTGATGGACCGATACAATATGCATGGCAAGGTCTATGGCGGCCTGACAGGCCCGCTCGATATTCAATATCATCGCGTCGATATGGGTGTAACTGGTCAATCCCGGGTCAGCAGCATACTCTTCCTTCATTCTCCGAAGAGAACGCTCAATGATTGCACATTTATTCCGCACCACGTCATCGGGCTCGATAGGCATCCAGCACTTCCTTTCTGTCCTCGTTGAAGCGGACATACATTCCCAGCAGGGTTGCGGCAGCCAAGGCAGCCCGGGACATATTCCGCACATATATTTGCCTTCCGTACAACAGGGCCTCTTTTGCGTATACAAGATTTTTAGAATTGATGAAACCCAGGTCCGCGCATCGTCCCAGAATATAGCTTAGGTGATTTGCCAAACCTGTTTTTTCCAGAGAGCTCATTTTTTCACCAGGCTCCAGGAGCAGACCCAGATCAATATCGCTGTCTTTGCGGAGTTCACCCCGCGCTCCGCTTCCCAGCAAATACACGGCCAGCACGCGCAATTCTTTACCCATGGCAGTATCTAAGGCTTTCGTAATATCTGCTTCGATCAATGTTCTTCCCCACTGACAACATCATACAACAGCCATTTTATATTTTCTTCGTAATACTCTATCATGATAAACGCGCCCGGGTGAGCCTTATATGCTTTTGAAAGGATACATCCCTCGACCCCTATCCCCCGCTCAATTGAGGCTCCCCCTTCACTCTCTAAACCGTATCCATAAACGTCTTCTCAATACGGCTGAATAAAATGATTCCGAAGAAGAGCAGCAGGAAGGTAATCCCCGCGCTCAATCCCAGATGCCACAATTGAACGCCTCCGGCACCGATAAACGCATAGCGAAAGGTTTCCACTATAGGGGCCATGGGGTTCACATAATAGATCCATTGCCATTTAGCGGGAATCTCCGAGAGGGGATAGACGATCGGCGTTGCGTACATCCAGAGCTGCACCCCAAAACTCACCAGATAGGTGAGATCCCGGTACTTTGTTGTGAGGGACGAGATGAGAATGCCCGTACCCAACCCCAGGGCGGCCATTTCCAGTATCAAAAGAGGAAGCAGGAATATCCATACGTTGGGACGAATGGCCGATCCGTTTAAATAGAAAAATAAGAGCAGCGCCAGAAAAAGCGTGAATTGGATGGCGAAGGTTATGAGATTGGTGATAACCACCGATATGGGAACCGTTAATCTAGGGAAGTAAACCTTACCGAAGATCCCGGCATTAGCTGTAAAGGTATCCGAGGTTTTTGTCAGGCAGTTGGAAAAGTAGTTCCAACTCACAATACCGGAGAGATAGAAGAGCACATGAGGTATACCATCAGTGGGGATTTTCGCGATTTGACCGAAAACCACTGTAAAAACCAGCGTTGAAAAGAGAGGGCCGAAGAGAAACCATAAAGGCCCCAATATGGTCTGTTTGTATATCGCCACAAAATCCCGGCGCACGAAGAGCATTATGAGGTCACGGTAACGCCAGAGCTCCCCCAGGTGAATATCGAACCAGCCGGTGCGGGGTCGGATGACGGTGGTCCATTTCTCTTCTTTAATTATTTGTTCCGCTGCAGCATTAGACATTTTAACACTTATCCTGCTCTCATCTTAAATTAAGGGGACCTCTAAAATTTACTATTTTAGAAATTCCCTATTTTGTTACTCCTGACAAACTCAGCAGTTAGATTTTCCGCCCGCCTTTGGCGGGCGGAAAATCTTAATTAATAGAGGTTACCTTAAGTAATATTTTAAAATCACTTCTCACAAAAGGGGACTCATCTTCTATATTGACATAAATTTCCCATAGCTTCGCCTTCGCGAAACCGTCGCGGGAAAAAACCTTTTAGCCTCCCCCTTCCCTAAGGCCGCCGAAACGGGCTCTTCCATCCGGAGTAAAGCGTTTTTTACAATCCCCCTGGACCTATGAAACACATTTATTGCTGAAACCCGCAGTCCTCTCCGGGCTCCATAACCTCGAATCCGAGGTCCACATCAAGGGACCGGCCATGGAGGCTCAGGCATACGCGGGCACGCCCCTTCCTCCGATCAACCCTGATGATGTTCCCTTCCAGGTTCTTCAGAGGTCCCTCGATCACCCGTATGCGGCTGTTTTCATCGAAGACCACCCGGGATTTCCGTATCACCTCACCGTAGGAGATAATATCCAGCAGGGTCTGCTTCTCCCGTTCATTCAGAGGGGCTATCACGCCGTCCCTGGTGAGGAACCTGTAGAATTCGGGGACCTCACGCATCTGTCCTTCAATGCCCTCATTCAGTTCCTGGGTTTCCCAGAAAAGATAGCCGGGATAGAGCGAGGCCAGGGTATCAATCTTCCGGCCGCCCCGACGTATGGTCAGGCTCCTGCGGGGCCAGACGAAACGCCCCCCGTTGGTTTGCACCAGACGCCGGGCAAAACTGAGGAACTTCTCCTCCCCTCCGGTCCGTACGCTCAGTACGTAGTACTGCAGCGGATTTTCCCTGGGGGTGATGGGCGGTTTCAATAGAACATCAGGCACTGCCGTATACTCCCCTGTCGTGTTCACTTCAGCCTTCATGCCACCAGCCCGTTGTTCCATACGATAAGGGCCCTCTCGATTTTGAGGGTCTCCCGTAAACCTTCATACTCGTCCCGGCTGAGCACCAGATCGCGTATCTTCCGTTTAATGAGGCTTTCCGCTTTATTGATGAGCTCGCCCAGGTATTTCCTGTCGATATCCCCCACGATCACCACATCGATGATACCCGAGTCGATCCCCCGGGCGTAATCCCCCGTTACGAAGGCCAGCTCCACGTTGCCGAGCTTGGAGAGGATGGAATCGATCAACTGATCCAGTCCCGTAAACTTCATCACGAGACTGCGCAGATCGGGAAAGAGAGGGTTATCTTTATTGGCCTGATAGAGCTTGGTTCGTCCGTTGGGGCTTACTTCCAGGAGTCCCGCCTTGGTAAGGCGGTTCAGCTCCACTCGGACGGCGTTGGTGGATTCCCCCAGCTCTTCCGCCAGGCCCCGCAGATAGGCTTTGGTGTCGGAATTGAGGAAAAATTTCAAGAGCAATTTGACCCTTGTCTTGGATGTTATCAGTGAATCGAGCATGGGTTCAATAAAAAAGCGCGATAATGCTGTCATTCATCAACCGGAATGGCTATAACGCTTATCGAGTAAATATATTACTCATAATCGATATCATCGTCAACTATTTTTTTCCCTTTTTTTCCAGTCAAGCTGCTATACAACATATAGAAAGAGCTGTTGTATGCTTGGAAATGATCAATGCTCTTATTGATATGAAATAAGCCCTTCCTGGCAGTAGATTTTTCCCCTGTACGAACCTAGGCCCCTTAAATTCACATGCTCCTCTAATACTCCTCCTATGTTCCTCCCATGTTCCTCCAATGCTCCTCCAATGCTCAAACGATTATACACTCAGCAACCCCTGTCGATTGTTAAACCACTCCCATGATTCCCACGGGGGTTCCGTCCCAGCCATTATCGTCTTCACCAATGGCTCTATAGTATTTACCATCGTACGTTTATCATATGTATTTCCCGCCTCTTCATCGGATACGCGTCGTATCTCTTAACAGAACCTTATAATTTAAATCCTGCCAATCCCTGCATGATATACAAGGCCAGACAAGTTATACTGTAGTTTTTACAAAACCGTTCCGCTATTCCACCTGATACGGAGAAAAGGGCCTGAAGCGATTTCCCGTGCAATGGATGCCCACTTTCGCGAGAATGACGTTAAAAATGCAATAGGTCTATCCCCACTCGCAGCAAAGTCGGCGGGGATAAGTTTTTTTTCTTAATTCTGTTTGACAGATTCACACCCCTTTTTTAGTGGACATTCATGAGCTTGTGCGATCTCCGCCTTTCTCCTGCGGAATCCGGCCGACTGCCGCACGCTCCATTACCAGTAAAACTTTTTTCCGTCTAATCGTAAAAAATGTATTTTCACTGTCTTGAATTTTATATATTATACTTGTTGTCAGGAACAGTCTTAAAGCGTATCTCCCTGTAGATGAGAGGTTATATTTACAGGCATATTTATTAAAGTAAACTATCAGAACATTAATATAAGTCCGGGAATCATCATAATCACTCCTTGCGTCTCCTGATGCATCATTGAAAGAGATCGAGGATAAGCACAGACGGCAAGTCTGCAGAATAATTATTATCAGGGAGATGTCATGAGCTACGGTGTGGAAAAGGAATTCGACGACGAGGTTTATGAAGACGAGTATTACGAAGAGAATTTCGATGACGAGGAACTGACCGACGAGGATCTCGAAGAATTCGACGAAGACGACGAATTCTATGAAGACGAAGAAGCCCTTGTGGACATGGATGAAGATGACGACCTTGATGACGAGGATGACGATGACGCCGATTACAGTAAGAAAAAGAGACTGAAGAAGGTTCACGTAAGCTATGCCTGTGAGGACTGCGACTACCGCTGGGAGGACATCGTAATCAAGAAAAAGGACTACGAGGATGAAGAAGAGGAGGCTGATGTCATCTGCCCCATGTGCGGCTCCATCAATATCAGCCTTATATGAGTTCCAGCTATATCCGCATCAAAGGCGCACGTGAACATAATCTCAAGAACATCTCTCTGGACATCCCCCGGGACCGAATGATCGTCATCACCGGTCTCTCAGGATCGGGCAAATCGTCCCTGGCCTTTGACACCATCTACGCCGAGGGACAAAGACGCTACGTGGAGTCCCTCTCCTCCTATGCGAGACAGTTTCTCGGGCTGATGGAAAAACCGGATGTGGATCTGATCGACGGTCTTTCTCCGGCCATCTCCATCGAACAGAAGACGACGCACCGGAACCCCCGCTCCACCGTGGGCACCGTTACGGAGATTTACGACTATTTGCGCCTCCTCTACGCACGCATCGGTGTTCCCCACTGCCCCTCCTGCGGGAAGCTCATCACCTCCCAGGCCATCGACCAGATCGTGGAAACCCTGCTCATTCT
>CALCJG010000345.1 GCA_937967705.1 uncultured Spirochaetia bacterium | reverse complement strand
AGGGTGATGTCTTCGATCTCGTCGGCCGGATAATCCTCCGTCAACCCGAGGTCCTGCTCGAATTCCAGGGTGGGGCTTGCCGCCCGGGAAACCGGCGGGGCCTCTTCCTCGCCCTCCTGGCCGGTCATGTGGTCCCTTGAACGGTAAAACTTGGCCTTGGCGGACAGGGCAATGGGATTTTCAATGACGGTCTGACCGATATGGAAGACCAGGTTGGAGTCCTCCAGGAGGTGATTCATCGTTTTGCTCTTGCTTGAGGGGGTCAGGCCGGACATCCGCAGCAGTTCGTCAATACCGAAGTTGAGCGTTACGGGCTTGGAGCTCTTGAGGGAGATATTGTCCTCCATGAGCTTGTTCTCAAGGAAGGCGTAGATGCGGGTAACGGGTTTGACGTAGACCCGGGCCTCCAGACGGATGTGTGTGAACCAGATCCGCTGACTTATGGCCATGAAGATCTTGTTGATGATGTTGGGCGATTTGGCCAGCACCACACCCAGTGTTTCCTTGCGGATGGGCAGCAGCACGGTCTTGCCCCAGGTTACGGCGGAGGCGTTGCGTGTGTTGTCGGACACGATGGCCAGTTCCCCGAAGATATCGCCCTCCCGGAGAACGGAGAGCATGATCTCCGTGTTGTTGCTGAATTTGACGATCTTGACCTTGCCTTCCTTGATGATGTAGAGCTCTTCGCCGGGTTCGCTCTCACAGAAGATGATCTGCTTGTCGTGGTAGACCTTGTAGATTCCTGTTTTCATCGGTACCGGAGCGCCCTTGTCCCCCGCCTTCTCCATCTCGCGGATCATGGCACTGGCGCTTTCCGCTTCGATGCCCGCCGGATAGAGCGCCATGTAGCGGTTCAGTATATAGGAAGCGAATGGGTAGTTCTGGGTCTTGAAATAATAGCTCCCCATGTCGAAGATCTTCAATTCGTCGGAGCCGATATCCGTATCTCCCTGTTGGAGGGAAAACATCATCTCGTCATACTGCCGCAGTTCCTCGGCAAAATTTTTAAGGATCTTGAGGGCGATTTCCGGGTTTTTCTGAACAAGGTCGATGAAGCGGCTTCGGCTCACTATGATGATGATGCTGTCGGTTTTTGCGATGGTGGATTCCATGCGTGGGCGCTGGCAGAGGGAGGATATGAAGCCGAAGACCTCCCCGTCCCGGACGAACTCCTTGTATCTCTTGATGCGGTCATTGGAGGGTTTGAGCTGTACGATGCCGCGCTCGACGATGTAGATCTCGTCTACGGTCTCATCGCCCTCCACGTAGATGTATGCGCCCTTCTTGAATACGCGTTTCTTGAACTGTTCCACCTCTACCTCACAGATCCCAGTAAACCTGCATGCTTTCCTTCAGTTCGGTCCGGACGGCGTCCCCCTTGAGGAGGGCCACTATCTCCAGGGCGAAGGGCAGGGCGCAGCCGGGCCCCCTGCCGGTGATGATGGAGCCGTCCCTTTCCACGGGCCTTCCGGTGGCAGTGGCCCCGGTCATCTCCGCCTCGTAGCCGGGATAGCAGGTGGCCCGTTTCCCTTTCAGTATGCCCGCGTGTCCCAGCACCAGGGGGGCGGCACAGAGTGCCGCAACCGGAGCGCCCCTGTCGTTCATCTTCCTGAGCAGGGTGATGAGTTTGTCGCTCTTCTTCAGGTTTTCACTTCCCGGCATGCCCCCCGGAAGGATGACGATGTCGAAATCCCCGTCGCCGATTTCCTCCAGGGTCGTGTCCGCCTGTACCGCGATGCCGTGAGAACCCGTCACGGGACTCTTTTTCAGAGCGGCCGACATCACCCCAATGCCTGCCCTGCGTAGAACGTCGATGATGGTGATGGCTTCTATCTCCTCAAATCCCGGGGCCATGGGAACAAGCGCTTTCATGTGGGCTCCTTTTTCGGATGTTGGGGGCAGTATGCCTCCCCTCTTTTTTTAATTCAGGCAGAATGAAAAATCAAGAAATATCCCTTCCGGCAAGGGCAATATCCTTCAGGGAAAAGGTCTCTCTTTATTATCGTTACAATCGTAAAATATAAAAAGAAAGATTATGCCGTTTCCCTGTACTATTCAGCGGAGGGAAATCCCGGCAAGGCTTTTTTCGGAAAAAAAGGGTGGCTTTCCGGTTTCCGGGACGATTTTACACTTGAATTATTTGGAATGTTGTTTAATGTAACTTGCAGCGGATTTCTTTTCCCAAAGGGGTGTTGCGGTGCAAAGGGGGATGGAAGCCGCTTTTCAATCTTAATCTGAGGCATGTCGACAATGAAAACGGAAAAAGAGAGGAAACGGATCCGCAGACTGACGGGGCTCCTGGTGGGGATACTCGCCGTCTACGGTTTCAAGATTTTCTTGGGATACGGGATCTTCCTCTCTCTCTTTTTCGGTTTACTCGCCATGATCATCGTGTCGATCCTTTTCCGCCTCATGATGGGGTCTCCGGTACAGGAGAGCAGTATCCTGGAAGGAGTGGACGTGACCGCTTCGGAAATCCGCAAGACCATAGAGGGCAGCAGGGAAAAGGTAAGGAATATACGCAACAGCACCATGCGTATTCGGGACAACAAGACCGCAGGGCAGATTCAGGAGATATGCCGTGTGGCTTCACAGATCATTGACAATCTGCAGAAGGACCCCAGGGATATCAAGAAGGCCCGGCAGTTCATCCTCTACTATCTGGACGCGACGGAAAAGATCGTAATCCGGTACGGGGAACTCTCCGACAAGCGGGAGACAACTCCGGATGTGGAAAAAAGCAGATCGGAAGAGCGTCGTGTAGGGAAAGAGTGTAGATCTCGGTGGT
>CALCJG010000344.1 GCA_937967705.1 uncultured Spirochaetia bacterium | reverse complement strand
GAAGCTATACTCGCTTCCCATATATCCTACACTGACAAAAAAGGAGATAGAGAAAATATCAAAAACCCTGGCCAGCTTCGTCTGACCGGGATTTGCGGGTATCCCCATGTATATATTGACCATAGAAGACAACTTCTCCTCCGCTCATCAGCTACGGGGATATAAAGGAAAATGCGAAAACATTCACGGCCACAACTGGAAGGTAGTATTATCGGTCAAAGGACTGAGACTGGATGATACCGGTCTGCTCATTGATTTCCATGAACTCAAAGCCTTGCTCAAAGCTGTTACGGACAGGCTGGATCATAAAAATCTCAACGATTTGGAGTATTTCCAGGATCATAATCCCAGTTCTGAGAATATTGCCCGCTTTATCTTTGAAGAAATGATGAGATCCCTAGAAAAGATCCAAAGGATTGACATCACCATGGACTCTCTCACCGTATGGGAATCCGAAACTTCCCGCTGCACCTACAAACCTGACTGAACTACACTGTATGGACGTTATTTATTCGTTAAAATGTGGGTTATTGCGATCATATATTATTGTATATTTCATCATAAATCAACAGATCAGGTAATATTTTATAAAAATCTATCATAAAAAGGGTAAAAATTTCAATATTTAACTTGACTTTTTACAGAACTTTAATAAATTATTCACAATAAATTTTATTAAACACAAAAGGAGTTAAACAAGTATGAAAAGAAACATTCTCGTATTGTTAGTTGTTATCGCTTTCGCAGCTAGCATCAGCTTCATCGGCTGCAAGAAACAGGAAGCCGAAAAACCCGCTGAGCAGCCCAAAGTAGAAGCTCCTGCTGCTCCCGCTGGCGAAGTTAAGAAAGAAGAAGCAGCCAAAGCTGACGCTCCTAAAGAAGCCAAGAAAGACGAGAAAGCTGCTGGTAAGAAGTAATAATTATCTTATCATACTCACTAGACAAAAGGCTGTCCCTATGGAACAGCCTTTTTTATTGCGCACACACCGCGGCAACAGGTGCAATTCATGGTCCTTATGATCATAAACCACTCATCAGGGAATAAGACCTTTCAGCGGAACAATAATTGATTGACATCCTGTTGGTTTATTGTATATTTTACCTGTTTAATTACCGTATTCATTTTTTAGTCTGAAGCTGGGGTCAAAGAGATGAGTCTTATGCCCCCGCATAAGGGACCGAAAAGAATACCGGTCAATTTTACAAATCCAAGGATGGATGTATCGCATTATGGATGAATATACCAACAAACCAGACAGTGAAAGGTTTGCCGTCATCGAAGAAGCAGCTGAGCTTCTATGCAGTGAGAATATCTTTCGTGCTATTAAGACATATAAACCCGACAAAAAAGAGAAGGAAATTGCTGCCGAGTTTGTTAAGTCCTACGTTCAGTTTATCAATGAAATTGTCAGCCATGACCTGGAAGCAGTAATAAACCGGAGCGATTTCGAAATCAAGGATCTCGTCGCTCATGTCAACAGCATGATGAGAAAAAAAGACGAGTATATCTTCAATTCAATGGTCGCCCACAGCCCCTCCCATTACCGCTCCATCCAAAAAATTATTTTGAAGAAAGAATCGGACGAACCGGGTGAGGCAAATCAATAGGCAATCTTTACATCGAATTGTTCATATTTTTCCGCAAGTTTGAAGAAAAGCACAAGACAGGAGCCCTGATAGTTCTTTTCAAAACCGGAATCCGACTGTGACACCGTGTAAACAGGGTAGCGCACGAGAGAGAATTCCCTGGTTGAGATTACCTCGATAAAGATGTCCGCCGATTCATCAGCGATTTTAAAAGATGAAACCTTATCACTGCAGCCCATGGAATCCGTATAACTTTCAGCCCTCTCCACGCCGGGAATGAGATAATACCTGTCCTCGTCATGACTCCCCAGGAGATTCACATTCAATTCCACTCCGAGATATACCGGCAGTGCCCCTACCCCTTCCACACTATAGTGCATATCAAGCCCCCTAGAATCCGCTCCCAGACGAAGCTCCTTACTGATGCCGATCCGCTCATTGCCGAAGGGAAATTCTCTCCTGAATGTGATGGAAACCTCACCATCTGTCGTTTCCATTGTATGATCATAGGAGTAATCTCCGCATTCCAGAATATCAACCTTTCGGAACATCAGATCCTCAGCCCCAAGCACCCTTTCAGCAATCACCTCTTTGAAGGAATAACGCCGGGAAGCATCATAAACAAGATAGTTCGGCAGCCCATTTTCCTTGACCCGCACCATGTCATGAATGGATTTCACCTCATCCTGCCCGTTTTCCTCCTCGTTGACATGCCTGAGCATTTCATGGTAGGCTTCCTCTCTCCTCGTCATTACGTTCAGAACATTGTAGCCCCCGGAGTATATCCCCAGTTCTGATATAGCCCCGCCCAGATAGGGCACGGCGATGACGGACTGATGGCTTCCGCGTATAAGGATTTGCGAATGCCCCTCATTCCAGAAATCCTCCTCCCGGATGTTAATTTTTTTCGATTCCATCCGATCGAGAAGCATCTTCTCTGCCAGCAGGGTATGATGATGCAGCGCATGACGCAGGCTGTTCAGATAAATCCCGCCGAACAAACCATGCCAGTAGGCGCAATTGCACTCCCCACGGTAAAGCTCCCTTTTCATTTCCGGGAAATCGTCACCCTTTTCCCTCTCCAGCGCCGTGATCTCCCTGCTTAAAAGAAGAGTCCGTTTGTTTATGGCATTGGATTCGGGATATTTATTCAGAAAATTATTCCAGACCCCCCCCTTGATGAAGGGATAGAATTCTCCTTCCCGCCCCGATTCGTTGAGCTCTTTATGGATTGCCACAAGCTTCCGGGCTACCCGGGGAGGGAGGGCCCACTCTGACAGCTCATAATAGCTGCCCTGGGTCAGATATACCCTGCCCTTGGGGGAAGCTGCTGCCAGATATTCCGATGGATGGGTCATTTTAATCCAGGGATTTTTTAATATTTCCTCCACAAAATTGATCAGCCACTTCTCTTCGAAAACCCATTTATAGGTTCCCGACCAGACACCAAACTTTTCGCCATCATCCCCGTATAGAAAAGCGGCGTCTTCCAGGGATTCGCTCTTGCTTCTGAAGTAATTAATGGTCTCCTCCGGCAGCCTGAAGGGTATGGAATAGCGAAGATATCGGTCAATGGGGAAAACATTAAGGGTATGATTCAACCGTTCAGTGATATAATAACCATGAATGTACTGCTCCTCAATTCCGGCATATCGAAAATGATTGTCGTCTAGTATGGTATAGTTCAAATCAAAGTCAGACACCAGTCGGGGGATATCGGGATCCCAGACACGCTCAGCCGTCCAGAATCCCTTCGGAATCACACCGAACTCCTTACCGCAGAATTCCTGCATGAGACCGATCTGTCCCCGTATATCGGATTCACTTATCACGGAGAAAATGGGTTCATAGAACCCTCCCCCGATGATTTCCACCTGTCCCCGGGAGACCATGGTTTTTAGTTTGTGCAGATAATCGGGATGATGGCCCTTTATCCATTCCAGAAGGGGACCGGAATTATGCACGGCAAAACGGAATTCCGGATATTGAATTAAAATATCCAGGGTCTTGTTATAGCAATCCTGATAGGCCCATTCGAAGATGTGATCGAAGTTTCCCACGGGCTGATGATTGTGCAGGCAAAAAATAAATCTACAGGTCACTTTGTTTCTCCTTGATTGTCAGGCACATACTTTCTCAAAGTTTAAGCATCAAAAGAATAGAGGCCCGGATAGTTTTCTGAACTTTTTCACTTGTGAAGGATGCTTACTGGCATGACTAGAAGAGGAAGCCTTTGGGTATTACGACGATACCCTCATCGGTAACCGTAAAGCGCTGGCGGTCCTTTTCTATATCATAACCGATCAGCTCTCCCTCAGGGATTTGAATACCCTTATCAATAATCGTGTTTCTTATCCTGGAATACCGGCCCACGGTCGTACCGTGCATGATGATGGAATCCTGAATATCTCCGTAACTGTTGATCTTGACTCCGGGAGAGATGATAGATCGATGCACTCCGGCACCGCTGATGATGGATCCATGGGAGATGAGCGAATTAATGGCCACCCCCTTTCGATCCCACTCATCGAAGACCATCTTGGCAGGGGGATTCTGCTCCATCCCCGCCCTTATCGGCCAATCACGCTCATACAGATTGAGCTGGGGTGTCACGGAAATCAGGTCCATGTTGGCTTCGAAAAGGGACCGTATCGTACCGATGTCCCGCCAATAGGCCCTCGAACCCTCATTGGCCACATAGTCATAGGCAAAGACCCTCTCCGAGGGAAATATACGGGGAATGATATCCTTTCCAAAATCATTGGACCCCTCACTGCGGTGATCCTCGGAGAGATAGACGATCATCTTGTCCGTCGTAAAAATGTATATCCCCATGGAAACAAAAGCGCTGTCTTCTTTTCCTGGAATGGGCCGGGGAGAATCGGGCTTCTCTTCGAAGCCAATGAGCTTATTATCCTTGTCCACATTCAGGACCCCGAAGCGGCGGGCCTCATCGAGGGGGGTTTCGATGGCGGCTATCGTCAGATCAGCCTTCTTTTCGATATGATACCGAAGCATTTTCCGGTAGTCCATCTTGTAGACATGATCCCCCGAAAGGATGATGGAGTAGACCGGTTTTTCCATCTCTATTATGTAGATGTTCTGGAAGATGGCGTCTGCCGTTCCCTTGTACCAGTCTGCATTGATTCTCTGCTGGGGAGGGACGACATCGATAAAACCGCCCATTTCGCGGTGGAAAAGATTCCAGTGTGTCTTGATATGCCTGTCCAGGGAGAGCGACTTATACTGAGTCAGCAGAATGATCCGGTTCAGCTCGGAATTTAGGGCATTGCTGAGGGGGAAGTCTATGATTCTATAGATACCACCGAAGGGAACAGCAGGCTTGGAACGATCTCTCGTGAGGGGATACAATCTCTCCCCCTGTCCGCCGGAGAGTATGAAAACCAGAGCTTTGGAAGTTATCTCGCTGGACATCACTTGGATCTTGCTGAAAGGATTTCCTTGATCTTGCTCTTCAGCTCGTTAAGATTGGAGGATTTTGTAATATAGGCGTCCGCTGTCCAGGTCATGAAATTACTCTTATAATTGGAATAAGCGGTGTATATGATGATCGGTATTTTTTTATCCCTAGAAAGGATCTTACCCAGGGCTTCTATGCCATCCATCTCCGGCATTCTAATGTCCAGTATTACGAGATCAAACTTGCTGTTCTTTACCTTTTCAACAGCCTCCCGGCCGTTGGCGGCCTGATCAACTTCGTATCCTTCGTCCTGCAGCTCCATGGCATACAGCTCTCGTTGGTGCTGCTCATCTTCAACGATCAGTATTTTACTCATCATCTCCTCCGGACCCTGGAATCATATGCTTCAGCTATTATTAATCATAATATAGACGAAGGAATTTTCAATCATTTTTCCGAAGGGAGAAATGATTTTTCACCGATTTAAACTAGCCGGGTATTTTCAGGGAGATTCTGAACTCTGTTCCCCCTTCAGGACGTCTCTTAACGGATATCTCGCCGTTGTGGTCGGTTATTATCTTTTTAACGATTGACAGCCCCAGACCGACACCGGTGATTTTTGTCGTAAAAAAGGGCTCAAAAACTCTGCTTATGTTTTCTGAATCGATACCAGAACCGGTATCCCTGACGTCAATCAGGACATGGTTCGCATTGGTTTTTGTCTCCAGTTCAATTTCGCCGTGAGCCGGTGTTGCGTCTATCGCATTCTGGATCAGGTTGAGCATGACCTGTTTCAGCTGATTGAAATCCGATTTGACCAGGGGCGTATTCTCATCCAGCTTCATGCGCAGATGGATATGCTTTTCCTGAAGCAGGTTCTTCATCAGCTCGCAGGTATCTTCGACAATATCGTTAATGTTGTTGTATTCCATGATAAAGGAGGCTGATTTGGTAAAATCCATGACATTTGAAAGGGTCTTCTCCAGCCGCTCCGATTCCTTGAGCACTACGGCTGCGGCTTTGGAAACGCTCTCCCCGTTTTTCGGATTATCCTTCGACAGCTGGAGGATTCGTCTTGCGTAACCTCCCATGGTCACGAGGGGATTTCTGATCTCATGGGCAATATGGAGGGCGATACGTCCAACCGCAGCGAGTTTTTCCTGCTCGATCATGGCATCCTGACGTTCCTTGATCTTCTCCATCTCCTTCTTGATCAGATGGAGGTTCTTATAACTTTCTATCGAGATGGCCGCCTGAAAAGCGAAAATGGAGAGAAGCTCTATGTTGTCGTTACCGATGGGAACCTGATTGAATTTATTGTCCGCCACAATGACACCGATGGCCCTATTCACAGCTATAAGGGGTACGATAACATACTCCCGGACATCCATAAACTCCCTGAGGGAATCGTCCACCCGGTCATCTCCATAGGCATCATAGACATGTATGTTCTCATGATTCGCCAGGGGCTGGACCAGGATGTTGTTCCCACCCACGGGAAATCGGGCCTGCTGAACCCTTTCCAGCAGGCCTTTCCCCTTGGCAGCCCTGTCGTCATAAGACTTAAGCTGCGTATAGATGTCCACGCCACAGTTGGGCACGGTGCCCCATATCTCGATGGCCTCGTCGATGTTGTCGGGCCCTACCGCCATTTTCCCTTCCAGGGTATTGCCCCGGTCATCCAGAAGGAAGAGCATGGCCCTGTTGAAGCCCAGACCTGATCCCGAAGTGACACCGGTGAGTATGGTATGAAGAACCCGCTCGATTTCATCGTCCCGTTGAATGGATTCGGAAACCTGGCTAATCAGGCTTATCTGAAAATCCTTACGGCATTTGCTGGTCACATCATCTATAACGAAGATGATCTGGCTCTCCCCCTTGACGGCCATGGTTGAGATCTTGATGTCCGCGATGACGGAAATTTTATTTATGGAGACCAGATGGGTTTTCTCCAGAACGATGGACTCCTCCTGCTGGCTGACCCTGCCGATGCTCTCCTTGATCGTGTCCGTGAGAAAGAAAAAAATCTCCTGTATATTGCGGCCTACGATGTCCTCCAGTTCAAACTGAAATTTTCTGCAGAAGCTCTCGTTGGCGAAGATGACCTCGGAACGGTAATTAAGGACGAGGAAGTAGGAACTGATGGAAAGGACAATATTGTGATACAGCTCACGGAGGTTTTCGATCTCCGATTTCTGGGAGAATACGAGGTCCTCGAAATGCTTCCCCATGAGGGCCAGCTCCTTGATAATGAGAGAAAAATCATCCTTTCCGATCGTCTCATCCCGGGCGCTGGCAAACTTGCCTTTTTTATAATCGGCGATGATGTTGACAATGGTTTCTATACGCTGAAATATGCGCTTATGGCTCCAGACGACGGCTATGGAACGAAGGATTATGTAACCGGCAATAACAGCGAGGGCTTTGGTCACGCCGACATGGGAAACACTCCCTCCCTCGAAAACGAGATAGAGAAGAAAACCCGCAATCAGGACATCCGGCACGATTATCAACCGGCTTTTAGATACCGTGAGCTTCATGATTCTTCCTTAAGAAAAGATGTCTTTTCTTCTCTGAGACCAAACAACTGCTTCAAGGAGAAGATGCTTTTCCCCCCTCATGATATTAAGCCCCAAACCTTTATTGTCCACTAAGGTACAGCATATACCCAATAAAATCAAGCCTTACTTATACTATTTTACAGACGTCAATAATCGCAACTTTTTTTATGAATATCATTATTATACAGCTTTTCGCTGAAAAAAAGAAAAGGGAAAGCCCCGGCTCTCCCTCTCTTAACAATAACACCTCCGACCCGCTTGCATCCTCCGCTCTGTTCTTTACACAGACAGGAAAAGGGCACGTTCCCTAGATACTCTTTTCGCTATAGTCCGCTTCTTTATTCTTATCAATAGCATGGGCGGATTTCCATCCCAGAGGTACATGATAATACTCAAAGGGCTGCTGGGCGACCCAGCAGAGGCGGCTGTTTTGATCGGTAAAGAGGTCCTTGACGACCTCCCTCATGTTGACCGAAACTCCGTAAAACCATTCTCTGCGCTTCTCCCAGTTGCCCACATAATTGTCATAAGAGGTATAATTCCTAGTATAATAACCCACATCGAGCATGATGTAACGCATGAACTCCGGTATCTTTACACCGACATACCGGAAGCCTGCCAGCTTGAAGTTGAACATCCATTTCCAGCCACTGTAATCCCCGGTAAAATTCAGCCATGTCTTGTTTGTGGGATAACGCTTGAAACCATTGGTTGGTTTATACTCCCCGCTAAAACCCACAAAGGCATTGAATGTGGGAAACCGGTCCATGATAACGCCCAGGGCGATACCGGAATAATCGGCAATAAGATCTTCCTTGGAAAAGCCATAACGCCCCGTGAAACCATCACCGACCTCTATCAGCGTTCCGATAAAAGCTGATGTGAATATCGAATACCACCATTTCGTAGCACGGCCGTTTTCCGTATAATCAAATATTGCATAGCTCCAGCGCTGGACGATATAGTGAGAATAGGCATGACCGGTCTTATCGGCACCACCGGAACAGGTGTTATACCCATACCAACCCTCATTGCCCCAGCGAAACTTCTCGTTATCACCCCAATCCCATGCCTTGGCCCCATAGAGAATGGTCACGGTAGGAGCTGCAAAAAGCAGGGTGTACCTTAAAACCTTCTTGTGGGTCTCGTCCTCCTGGGGCATGGGGGAAGCGCTCTTTCCCTTGCCCTCCACGGAAAGTCCCTTGTCCCCGGCCGCTTCCCCGGCGGCCTTTTCCCCTTCATCCGCCGGCTGAGCACTCAGGGGAGAAACGGCCCATAGACACCCTGAGAGGACCAGCATTATCAGTACTGCAATCGTTCTTTTCATAATACACATCACCCCATTCTTTCCGCGCATGATCTTGAAAACCTGCACGGGACTGACCTGCAACTGTCGTGAAGATCCCCTGCCTTGACCTTATTGCCGGGACTGTCCATCAGCAATCCATTTCGGGGGGTAAGGAATACAAAGGTTTGCGAATTGTCAATACAAATTTAGGATTATTCTTCACCCCTGAAAGCCTCACCCATAACCGGGGGCGAACCGTCCCACTGAAAGGGATAGCGCAGGGGGTAAAAAGTCTCGCCGCTCCGCTCGAAGGTCCCCCGGGTATGGTTGCGGGTTTTCATCAGCAGGTAACGGGAACCCGGGAGAAGGTACAGGATACGGGATTCGCTGGGAACGATCACATCCCGCCGAATGGCGGATATGTCCGCGAAGAGCGTCCCCCCCAGCTCAACGGAACGGACCGTCTTGTCCGAAAGGAAGCCCGGAAAATGGGAATGCCCCGACAGCCAGACATCCACCCGGTATTTTCTCAGCACCTCCTCGAACCGCTCGGAATTTACGATGACCTGTTTGGAGAAAACGGCGCTGAAGAGACCGCTGCGTTTGAGGCAGGCATGGGAGACCGTGAAGATGATACGGTGCTGGTTTTTTTTAACCATTTCACGCCACCAGCGGAAGGCGCCGTCAGAGATCTCCGTGGGAGGAGTCCGGTCCTCGTCGGAGAGAAACAGAAAGAGGATGTTGCCCAGGGTGACGGAATAATGCATCGGTTTTCGGATATATTTCCGGTAACGGGGCAGATCCTTGGCATCATGATTTCCGGCGATCTCGAACCAGTAGGGAATCTTCACCGAAGCCCTTTTCAAGAGAAACCACTCATAGACCTCCGGGGTATGCTCGTACTGTATGATATCCCCCGCCACGATAGCCATATAAACCGGGGGAAGGTTGGCTCGAACATCCCTCAGGGCCCCCTCATAATCCGCCCGCTGGGAAAGCTTCCGGGGCTGGATATCGGAATGAGCCCATATAAGGAGATGGTCCGTTCTCTTGAGGAAGGCCGCCTTGTCGCTCTCGCCCCCCAGGGGGCGATGGCAGAAGACGAATGCCAGAAGAAAGGACATCATGAGGAAGGAAACGCGGCGCATTATCATCAGGGACCTCCCGGCGGCGGTATCGAACCCGCATCATACAATCTGTTCCAGTGCCATAAAGTATAGCATTCCCGAAGGCAAGGAAAAAATATTTTATCGCCGATGATTTTTCCGCTGGGAAATCATCTCCCACTCGCCCATAAAATATAGAGGGGCGGAGCCGTCCAAACCGGCCGTTTCCGACACATATCTTGTTTGACAAGGGACCGCCAGCCCCTTTAAATAGCCTCCTATGCGACGAATCCTGTTTCTTTTCATTCTGATGGCGATGACGGCATTAAGGGCCGAGGCCGCCTTCATGTTCGATCCTTCCTATGAGTGGAAATCCCTCAGGACGGAACATTTCTGGATCCATTATCATCAGGGGCTGGAGGGACACGCCCGGCGACTCACAGTCATCGCCGAACGGGTGCACAAAAAGCTCTCCCAGGAGATCAAGTGGCAGCCCTACTGGCGCACCGATGTGGTCCTGGTGGACAACATGGACCTGGCCAACGGCTTTGCCCTGCCTTTTCCGCACAACCGTGTTCAGATCTATATCTCCCGACCGGAACTGGACGGCGTTCTGAACAACTTCGACCAGTGGCTGGAACTGGTCTTTACTCATGAATATACACATATTCTGAACCTGGACACCATCAACGGTCTGCCCTCCACAACCCGCTACACCTGCGGAAGGGTCTGCTTTCCCAACATGTTTCTCCCCATCTGGGCCATCGAGGGAAACGCCGTTTATCAGGAATCCCGGGGAGGGATCTACGGGCGCAACAACAGCAGCTACACGGATATGATCCTCCGTACGGAACTGGCGGAGGACTATTTCAAATCCCTCAGCGAGGCGTCCCATTATCCCCGCCGATGGCCCACCGGAAACATACCCTATCTCTACGGGGGCCTCTTTGTGGAATTTCTTGAGCGGAAATACGGAAGCGGGTCCTTTGCCGGTTTCTTCCTGGAAAACTCAGACAACGTCCTTCCCTTCCTGATCAACATGAACGCCAAGGATGTCTTCGGCACCACGATCCCTCCCCTCTGGAAAGAGTGGAAAGAATTCCTGCGAGTGAGATTTTGGCGCCAGATGGAAGCGGTCAAGAAGGAGGGGATAACCCCCTTCACAAGGATCACGCTGAGCGGCCACAACACCACCCTGCCCCGCTTCGGCGACGGCGGCCGATCCCTCTATTTCGTCCGTTCCACCAATTACGACGATCCCGTGCTGATGCGTTACTCGCTGGAGAACAAGAAGATCGAGAAACTCTGCTCCGTCAATTATCCCAACAGCCTGTCCGTGACCGCCGGAGGGGCCGTCTTTGTTTCCGATCTCGAGTACTATAAATCCGTTTCGCTGTTCAATGAGGCCTTCGTCTATGAGGGAAAATACCGGAGGCTTACCCGAAGACTGCGGGGCGGCTATATCGACGTGCTTCCCGACGGCCGCCGGGCCGTTTACATCAGGACTGACGGGGATCTTTACTCCCTGGTCCTGACAGACACCGCCTTCAGGAAGGATGAGGCGGTCATCACTGCCAGCGATCTGCAGATGGCCTATCCGCGGTTCTCCCCGGAGGGAAAGCGGATCGCATTTACCCTGAAGGACCGCAAGGGCCGCAGTGATCTGGCCCTTCTGAACCTGGAGACGGGAGAGATACAGCGGCTGACGGAGGACGGCTTCCATGATCTGCAGCCCGCCTGGCATCCCGACGGAAAGCGGCTTATCTTTTCCTCGGACCGCAACGGCATATACAATCTTCATGAACTGGACCTGAGAAAGAAGACTGTCCGCCGAATCACCAACCTTATGGGAGGCGCTTTCACGCCGGAGGTCTCCCCGGACGGCCGGATGATAGCCTTCAGCCTCTACGGGCGGGAGGGGCTGGATGTGGCAACAATGCCCTATCCTGAAAAATCCAGGGATCTGCAGGTCGTTAAGCCCTCTCCCCTGGAAAAGAGCTTCTTTCAGCCCCTGCCGGCAAAGGAAACGGACAAGGGCAAACCCCTCTCACCGGAGGATTACAGCCCCTGGTATTCCGTACTCCCCACCGCCTGGATACCCATTTTCGGTTCGGAGGAGATATACAGGGACAAGTATGACAGCTTTTTCGGCTTCTACACCCTGGGGGCTGATACGCTCTACCATAATATCTATTACCTGACCGCCTACGGGACCGCCAGGCAGAAACGGGCCACGGTGGACGCCACCTATATGTACAGCGGGTTCTATCCCGATTTTATTTTCGAATACCGGGACGAGACCCTCTTCTACGGGAAGGACGAATTCCCCTGGGAGGAGGACAACAAGACCGCCACAAAAAGAAGCCTGAAACGGGCCGGGGCCGGCGGACTCCTGATCCCGCTCATCTACTTTCAAATACAGCAGGAACTGCTCCTCTACTACAGTTACGAGAAGACCTACACCGATTATTACATCCCCGGCCGTTACACCCGGGAATATACGGATATACTGGCAAAGGTTTCTGCGGTGTATGTCCTCAACACCTCCAAACTCTACTCCTACTCCGTGAGCCCGGAGGACGGCCGATCCTTTTTTCTGCAGGGGGATTTTTACCGGAAGAGCCTGGGTTCGGACATCTCCTACAGCAAGGCCCGGGGGGAATATGCCGAATACCTCCCAGGGATAGGGAGAAACAATGTTCTCATGCTGAGGCTCCGGGGAGGCGCTGCCTTTGGAAATCCCGACTATCTGGCCCCCTACAACCTGGGGCGTTTCGAAAAGGGGAAAAAGGGCGTTCCGGAAACCGGGGAGGATGAGTTCGGCCTACGGGGATATCCTGCGGGTCTTGTCCACGGCGACAGGCTCGCTGCGGCAGCGGCGGAATACCGCCTGCCGGTGGTTCAGCCCGACCTGGGCTACCGGACCCTCCCCTTCATGCTTCGGGACATCTGGCTGACCCCCTTTGCCGAGGCGGGCAATGTATGGTCCGAGAAAAAGGACCGCAAGGAGATCAGAACCTCCGCAGGTATGGAGCTGCACACCCGCATCACCCTCGGTTACTACATCGACCTGACCGGCTACATCGGCGCAGCCCGGGGCTTTAATCAGGACGGAGAGACCCAGGTCTATTTCGCCATCAGCACCTTTTACGAGGGCGCTCTGAAGCAGAAACGACAAATCCATGAAATGCTTTAAGTAGTCCCCTCCCGGGGCCGAAAATATAGTATCCGGACATCACCCCAAAAAAAACGGGGGGGATAAAAAATCATTTTACAAACAGGAACCGGTATGAGACTCTACTGGTCTCAAGTGACATTTCCGGCAGGAATGCGCGTAAAATCGGCGGAAACACCCCGGAAACAGCATTGACGGAGGGACGGGACATTGGAAGGAAACAACAACGGCAATCTTATCATCAATCCTCCCGATTACATGGAAGCCATACAGGCCGGCAAGGAGTTCTACCTTCAGTTCTATCACCCGGCCCCGGAGGTGGAATCGAGCCTGATCAAGACGCTCCACAGATTTCTGGAACATTACGATATCCTCTACCTCAAAGAAATGCTCGTCACCGTCCTCAAGGAGCTCATCAACAATGCCGTCAAGGCCAACATGAAGCGCATCTATTTCGAGGAAAAGGGGCTTCAAATCGACGATACCGGCGATTACCGGAAGGGAATGGAAAGCTTTAAGGAGGAGACCTTCG
>CALCJG010000343.1 GCA_937967705.1 uncultured Spirochaetia bacterium | reverse complement strand
ATGGCCGCCTCGGCCTCCTCGTTGACCTTCGTGTTGACCTTCTGCTGATTCTCCATCTGCCCGGAAATCTCGTCGATCATGATGTTGATGGAGTTGACCCCCTCGATGATCTTGCTGATCACCTCCACCGCGTCCCCCACGCTGGCCGAGCCGCGGGTGATCTCCTCGTTGTTGATGCGGATATGGCTGTCGATCTCCTTGATGCTGACGGAGGTCTGGTCGGCCAGCTTGGATATCTCGTCGGCCACCACCGCGAATCCCCGGCCGGCGTCCCCCGCCCGGGCCGCCTCTATGGCGGCGTTGAGAGAGAGGAGGTTGATCCGGTCCGAGATGTCGTTGATGATGTTGACGATCCCGGTCATCTCGTTGGAACTGCCGGTGATCTTCTGCATGCTCTCGCGCATGGACTGCAGGGAGGCGTCCCCCTTGACCGCCAGGGTGGTGATGTCCCGGGTGACCCCCAGCGCCATCTTGATGGTGGTACCCATCTCCACGATGGCGGCCGAGAGCGAGCGGATATTGGCCACGAGCCCCTCCATACGGGCATACTGGTCCCTCGCCCCGCCGTCGACGCTGTCCACCCCCGCCGAGACCTGCTCCACCGTGGCCATGATCTCCTCGGCCGAGGCCGCCTGGCTCTGGGTGTTGGCGGAGAAGGAAGAGGCCGCGCCGGAGAGCACCTCCGCGGAGGACGCCAGGGAGCCGGAAACCTCCCTGATGGATTCCACGAGCCCCTGCACGCGCTCGTAGTTCTTCTGGCTGCCCTCCGATTCGTGCTCCGCCCTGTCCAGCGACTGGGCGTTGATGCGCATGATGGCCAGCCCCACGACGAAGATGAAGACGATGGAAAAGGCGCTGTCGATGAGCCCCACCGTGGCCGCATGCAGATGAAGCCCTTCCAGGCGGCTGCGGGCCAGCAGAAAAAAGAGCACGTCGGAGGCCAGGAAGAGTGCGGAGATGAGGCATACGAACCATTTTTTGCAGAAGAGGAAGGACTGCACCATGATGGCGGTCATAAAGTAGATGTAGGTGGTGTAACCGGTATGGACGTCCCGCACCACCTTGACGAGCAGCCCGGCCATCAGGGCAACGGCGATGAGTCCCGTAATGTAGTTGGCCGCCCCGTAGTAGCGGCCGCTCTTGAGGATGAGGAGGGAGGTGAGGGACGCCGCGAAGACGAAGGCGACGACGACCCCCGCCTGGAGGAGTATCTCCGGCAGCAGCAGGGCAAAGGCCGCCGCCAGAACCACCATGAGGCCGGCGGCGACAAGGCAGTAGTACATCAGGGCCGCGGCCTTTTTCTGAATGATGAAATCCGCCGAGGCGTACCGGCCGAGCAGGGCCCTCTCAAGGCTGTTCATGGCTCCTCCCTGAAGCAGAAAATTATTCCAGCAGGGTATCACAGCGGGGGGAAAAAGGCAACCGGATTCTTTAGAATTGCAGATATCGGGGGATCAATCCCCATTCGTCAACAGGAATGGACTGCCCAGCATATTAAAACCGCCGGGCTGCTCGTACTTTTGCACCGCCATCCGATTTACCCACATTGGTCCAGGTGCAAGTAGAACTAAAAAATTGAGCAAATGCAGTGTTCTGGCCTGTTTCTGTAGAACTCAAATATACACCCGAACTGGTATTAAAATCACCCACCCCCGCTCCGTAAGCATCCGGCACATCAGGATTGTACGTGGAATCCATCTTTCCCCGCAAGTTCCAGCACATCTGCCTGAGTTCTTCCCGGGACGGCAGAAACCAGTCATCACACCCCCCTCCCCGGTAGTCCCGGCAGAGTTTGGCGGCGCTGTCGGTATGCCCCTCCTGGGCGATGATGGCCTCGGTATTGGACCACCCGGTTCCGAGGGCCGATGAGGTTTTCCCGTTGAGGGTAGAATCCGGATCAGGGGACGTACCGCTGTTGATCCAGAATTGGCCCGCGCTCTGATCCAGCGGCGCTGCCTCCATATAGCGCCAGCCGTCGGCCTTGTAGTTGGGATTGATGTAAAAGATCCAGCCCCCCGCCGGCCCCCGGTCCCGGAGACTATACCCCTCAGCCTTATCATAAGCATCCTGAATACCGTCGTAGCAGGAGAGGAGACACAGGACCATTATTAGTCAAGGACAACCATCGTCTCATTATATATTCCTCAAGAATGATTATATTCGCTGTATCATAACAAACAATATCAATGCTAAAACCTTCTGACAGCACGCGCCATGTTCGCTGTGCTTGTTTTCAGGCGAAGAACCAATGGTACAGTAGAAAAATAAATGGTATACACCTCATCGGAATCATATTCACTGGAACTCCAATAGGTATCTGCTGCAAAGGGTACAACACCTGAGAGATGAAGATTTATTCTCATCTGATCCAATTCGTCATAAGACGGCAGAAACCAGTCATCATACCCCCCGCCCCGATAGTTCCGGCATTTGACTGCTACGCTGTTGGTATGGCCCGCCTGGGCGATGATCGCCTCCGTGTTGGACTTTCCTGAGCCGATACCGACAGATGTTTTACCATTAAGGGTTGCTTGAGGATTTGGCGATGATCCCCAGTTGATCCAATACTCCGCATCGCTCTGATCCTCCGGCGCCGCCTCTAAATACCGCCAGCCATCGGCCTTGTAATTGGGGTTCAAGTAGAAAATCCAGCCCCCCGCCGGCCCCCGATCCCCAAGCTTATAACCCCTTCCCTCCTCATAGGCGTCCTGTACACCATCATAGCAGGAGAGGAAGATCACTGTGATAATAAAAACCAGAGTGATCATTCGTTTTATCATTTGACATTTCCTTCGATTTCAAGCGTTATACGAGCCCGCCGGCCAGGCGGGCGCGGGAGGCCGGCGCCGGCATTAGCCCATCTGTGGCCGTCAGTGCCGGAGAGGCTGCGCTTTTAGCCTCTCCGACAGGGCATGTTCCTCCCGGGAACATGCCCGCCCCTTAAAAGGAGTAACTCATCCCCACGCCCAGGAGCACAAAGCTCAGCGGGCCCTTCTTCTCGATGATGGCGCCGTACTCGCAGATCCCCGAAAGGGTAAAGAATTTCGTCAGCTTGTATCCGGCGGAGAACCCCGCCTTGAGGGCCCCCTCGAAGGTCTTTAAATGCTTTTTCGGGTCCTTCGAAGTACCGCTGTGGTCGAGGTACGGAACATCGATGTACATCCCCCCGAGGGAGAGGGCGGGCCTCAGAAAGAAGCTGTCCGTGATCTCATAAACATAACCCGCGCTTACAAACACGGGAGCCAGCACAAAGCGCTCGTAATCCTGGCTCTTGCTCTCCATCAGGTCCTTGCCCGGCAGGTAGTAGGCCCCCAGTTCCACGCCGGCCTCCAGTCTCGCCGGGAGAAGCCCCCGCTGCGTGAGGGCAAGCGTGCCCCCGTAACCGGTGCCGGCCATCTTCCCCAGTTTCCCCAGGGGAATTATCACCCCCGGCTGAAAGCCCAGAACGGTGCTGCCGCTTTCGAGATATACCCGCGCGGGACGGGACTCGTCCCCCCGGTCGTCCACAGCAACCAGTTCAATCCTGCCATAGCGCAGGGCGTCCTTTACGGCATGGCCCGGTGATGTCATCTCGGCTATAACCGCGCGCTTCCCGTCGGCCGTGCCGTAGAGGCGGTACTTCTTTACGGACCCGTCAGCGTCCCGCGACGGCGCCCAGCTCAGTTTATAGGCCCCCGAGGCGTCCTTGACCGCCTTGATGTCCTCCGGCGCCTCCGGCGGCATGTTCTTCGTGGCGATCTTCAATTCGTTGCTCGGCGGGGTCTCGTTCTTCTCCTTGTCCACGCCGGTCACCTTGAGGAGGTATTCCGTGTTGCTCTTCAGGTTTTTCAGGACGTAGCTCTTCTCCTTCGAGGTGCCCGCCAGCTTGTACTCCCCGCTCCCGGTCTTCACGTAGACGCGGTACTCCTTCATCGGGTCATAGGGGGGATACCAGGAGAGGAAGAGCCGGTCGGTCCCGGCCGTACCCTTGAGCCCCGAGGGATTGCGCTCCGCTATGAAGAGCACGTCGGACCGCTTGATGCTGAACTCCACGGGCTTGCGGATGTCCATGCGGAAGACGTACACGTCCCGGTCCTCGTCCACCTGATAGGCGATCACGCTCTCGCCGCTCTTCTTCTGCACATAGACTTTTGCCATGGACAGGGGCGTGTAGAGCACCCGCATCACCTTTTCGCGGGGCAGGGTAATGCGCTTGCCGTCCCTGCCCTTCAGCACGAGCTGCTTGCCCCGGTCCCGGAGGATCTTTCCTTCGATGATGGCTCCGTCCTTGAGAAACACGTACTCCGCGAAGGCCGGCCCGGAGGCCCCGCTGAAAAACAGAGCAAAGAACAGCATTATTCCCGGACCCTTAATTTTCTTCATGTGCGATCACCTCTATTATAGTAAAAAACTGCAATCCACTACGAATGTTAGTTCTTATTTTTAATGCCGTCCCCTGACAACTTCCCTTCTTGAAGTTTTACCACCCCTGGCTGTCTACCCTGTTAATCGTTAAAAAGCACGGATAGCCCGAACCCAATCACTTCCAAGTTTCGGGTTGTGTGCCTGCAATCCATCAGTATATTGTTGGGCATATGCACTAGATTCAGACCAGTCTGTGGAACTCCAATAGTATTGCCCGTTGACTGCATGAAAATTCCCTACCCCCAGCAACCAGAGATTACAATACATTTGATTTAACTCATCTTTGGACGGCAGAAACCAGTCATTATACCCTCCGCCCCGGTAGTTCCGGCATACTTTCGCAGCACTTTCGACATGCCCCGCCTGAGCAATAATGGCCTCTGTGTTAGCTTTACCGGAACCTATGGCTGCAGGCAACACACTACCGTTACTGACATAAGCACCCCCGATGTTACTCCAGGCTGCACTTACACTCTGGTCCTCCGGCGCCGCCTCCAGGTAGCGCCAGCCGTCGGCCTTGTAGTTGGGATTGATGTAAAAGATCCAGCCCCCCGCCGGCCCCCGGTCACGGAGATTATAGACCCTCCCCTCCTCATAGACGTCCTGCAGCCCGTCGTAGCAGGAAATGAATCCCATAATCAATAATAAAACAAGGGATACTATATGCTTCTTAATAATCCCTTCCTTACCACAATAGCTCATACAAAATCTATTATCTCCTTACCAATAATGAGAACTCCAAATAGGATCCATCAAAACTGCCGAACAGAACGAACATAAGCATTAGCCGTTTTTAAAGCCTGACTTTTCGTGTGATCGTTAAACCGATAATACCATGCACGGGTGGCGTCATATTCTGATGAAGACCAATAGCTGTTACCCGACACCAAACCAGCCACATCCCATACATAGAGGTTTTCCCACATCAATTCCTGCTCGTCCCGAGACGGAAGATACCAATCAGTATAACCACCACCCTGATAATCCCGGCACAGTTTGGCTGCACTGATGGCATGTCCAGCCTGTGCGATGACGGCCTCGGTATTGGCCTTCCCGGCACCTATCGATGTAGTTGTATAACCATTTAGGGTTGATTGGGGATCAGGGGCAGATCCGCTATTAATCCAAATCTTCCCCGTGCTCTGATCCTCCGGCGCCGCCTCCAGGTAGCGCCAGCCGTCGGCCTTGTAGTTGGGGTTTATGTAGAAGATCCAGCCTCCCCCAGGCCCGCGTTCACGAAGGCTGTAAGTCCGTCCCTCCTCGAAGTCGTCCTGAATGCCGTCATAACAGGAGAGAGAGATCATCAGTATGAATAAAGCAACGGTTATGATTCGTTTCATGATTTCCCTCCTAGTAAATAATACCATCATGCACCCCCTCAACAACAATTCCTCCCGGAAACAAACCCCCGGTAAGGGGACCCCTCCCTTAGTCCGTCCTCTTCACTTCCTTGGCCGGAAAGCTCATCATGCCCTGGGGGGTGATCATCTTGATTTTGGCTTCCCGGACGAGGATGGCCCCCTTGATCACCTTGCCGCTGAAGAGGGTCACCACGTCGATGCGCCCGTACCGGGCCCGTATCTCCTCCAGGCTCATGGACTTCCTGCCGGCCAGTTCCTCGATCTCCCGCTTGATGTCCGTATCGCCTTCCAGGTAGCTCTCCAGCAGCTCGTCATCCAATTCACACACGCTCTCTACGAGCTGTTGCCTTGCATTTTGAGCGTCATCCAGATATTCCGCCGGTATTTCCTGGGCAATGACTCTCATCCCTCTTGAATCTTCGTCGAAAACCAGCGCCTTCATAGAAACCAGCTCGATGACTCCACG
>CALCJG010000342.1 GCA_937967705.1 uncultured Spirochaetia bacterium | reverse complement strand
GGATGTACAGTATTAATACGGTAGAGAGGGGGTGATGATGAAAAGAAAAGGGGGGGTAGTTTCCGAGAAAACCTGTATAAAAGGGGTCAGAGCCTATTATAAAACACTTTTAGCTGGATCGAGCAGCAGACCTCGATCCAGCTAAAACAGTTTACTTACACCATACTTGCCATTGCCTGGCGAAGATCCCTTTTCAGGATTTTACCTGAAGGATTCTTCGGCAGTTTGTCTAAAATAAAGATCTTCTTGGGGCACTTGAATCCTGCCAGGTGTTCCTTGCTGAAAGAGACCAGGTCTTTTTCAGAAACAGCAGCGCCTTTTTTTAGAACGACAGCCGCGCTGACTATTTCAATCCACTTGGGATCCGGAAGCCCGAAAACCGCAACCTCCTCAACATCAGGATGCTGATAGAGGACCTCTTCGACTTCTCGGGAAGCTACATTCTCCCCTCCGGTCTTTATCATATCCTTCTTTCTATCCACAACATAGAGATAACCGTCCTCATCGAAGCGCCCCAGGTCACCGCTGTGAAACCAGCCATAGGCAAAGGCGTCTGCGGATTTCTCTGCATCATTAAGATATCCCGTCATCACCTGACCCGAGCGGTGAACGATCTCACCAACCTCGCCCACCTGGACAAAATTGCCATCGTCATCCATCAGTTTTGTTTCCACATTGAGAACGGGTTTGCCGGCTGACCCTGGTCTGCTCAGCTGATCCTGCGGTTTGAGTATCGTTGCTACAGGTCCCATCTCCGTTTGACCATAATAATTCCAGAGCCGGAGTCCGTCAAATGTTGCAGAAAGCTGCTTTAGGACTTCCACTGGCATAATACTGGCACCGTATGCGGCTTTTTTCAACGCGCTGTGATCATAATCCTTAAATTGCGGGTGATTGACAATACCAATCCAGACCGTCGGAGGTGCAAACATATGAGTCACCTGGTATTTCTCAATACTCCTTATCATCTCCAGGGGATCCGCCCTATGGAGAATGATATTTGTGGCTCCCACATAGAGGAAAGGCATCAGGAAACAATGCAACTGGGCACAATGAAAAAGTGGCAGGGCATGGAGGCTGATGTCATCGGTGGAATAATCCCCGTCAAAGATGCAACTGTGATACTGCGACATAAGCGCCCGATGAGAAAGCATAGCCCCTTTAGGCTTGGATTCAGTTCCGCTGGTATAGGGTATCTGCACGATATCTTCCGGGGAGATATCCAGATCAAAATCATCGGACGACATCACCGCCATCTCTTTTTCCAGTTCAAAAAAATCTTCAGGGACGTCCTTCCCATTGAGGGGAATGAACCCCCAGTGCTCGATAGAAGTAAACTCGTTTCTATGGTCCTCAATCAAGGGATACAGTTCATCCTCTGTTATGAAACCCCTGGCTCCGGAATGATTGACGATATAGGCGATTTCCTGTCCGTTCAGCATGTAATTTATTGGGACCTGCACAGCTCCTATTTTGGCCAAACCTAAAAAACTGATCGGATAGAGATGAGAATTGTAGGCATTAACCGCTACACGATCACCCTTTTTAACCCCATACTTCTGCATGAGATGAGCGAAACGGCAAGCCTCCTCATCAAGATCCCGGAAAGTCAATACCCTGTCACGAAAGATAATAGCCTTCTTATCCCCCATTTTTGATGCCACGCGTCTCGACATATCTCCGATTGTATCACGATTAATAATGTTACCCATGAGCCACCCCCTTAAAAACAACCTTTGCTGTGAAGAATAATGATTCCCTGCTGAACAACGATATCGATTTTCTTGAATCCGGCTCCCTTTTCTTACGTTAATGGACCATTACTGATCAAATCGAATCTCATTGTTCAATTAATCCATAGGAAAAGACCTATTATGTTTTGTCTACAAAAAAATCGAGCGCTCGCTCAAATGATATATAGCTGATAGCAAATCAATTGTAAATAGGCTCTGACCCCTACAAGAGGAGAATCTCATAAATATAATAAAACCAGGATGATTATGTCATTATAACCTCTAATCGGGAATCATATTAACGTATTAAATGTTACTACCCTCATGTTTACGATGAGCATGCTTGCTTCAATATGCGAGGTTTAAAAGGGGTCAGATTATAATGAGCTTATAGTGTTGAGAGGACTGAAATCTTCATCCGATGATTATTCATTTATGTTGGAATTGACAGGATACCTGCCTAGAGAATGTTGTCAAGGGTAAGGGGTCAGAGCCCTGATTTGCCCTTTCTTAATCACTGTTTTTTGTTACATGGCGTATCCGGATGCTTTTCACTAGATAACCAGCAGCGAATCCAACCCCCAGAAGGATGACGATGAGGACGATCAGGGGAAGGTTGATCTTACCCAGCAGAAGGTTAACATTAACCATCTGAATGTTCAGAGTTGCTAAAATGGTGGCTAAAATAGTTAAAATCAGCACCATTATGTATTTGATATTCATTTATCCCCTCCCCCTTTTTGGCTGAATCTAACATCTGAGCTAAATATAGTCAATTCCTTTTCGTATCTTCAGGAATCGGACTACCGGGTAAGGATAATTCTCAAACGCCATAGAAGTGATATACCTGTTGACAGAATTATTTCCTATCGTTATCAACGCCTTTTAATCCTTATCAGGTTTGTGCCAATATGACGCTTTTCACCCAATTACACCAGGATCCCCACTCCATGGCCAGGTCGGGAATCTTGCAATTGCGCCATGGAATTGTCAGGACGCCAGTATTCATGCCGGTAGCTACCAGGGGGGCTATTAGGGCTCTGACCCTTCGGGACATAGATGAGATCGGTTTCGAGATGATCCTTTCCAATACCTATCACCTCCATGTTAGACCAGGAATGGATACCCTGACCCAATTAGGCGGTTTGCACAGATTCATGAATTACAGCAGGCCCATTCTCACGGATTCGGGGGGATTCCAAGTCTTTTCCCTATCCGATCGATGTAAAGTCCGGGATGATGGAGTGGAATTCAAATCCCATTTCGATGGCCGCAGACTCTTCTTTACCCCGGAAAACGTACTGGAGTCCCAGAGGGTGATAGGATCGGATATCATGATGGTCCTGGATCAATGCACCGACTACCCCGTTTCCGAAAAGGATGCCGAAGCGGCGGTGGAGAGAACCGTTTTTTGGGCTGGGAAATCCATCAACCATTTTCAGAAAACCTTTTCCAGGGATGATCAGACACTTTTTGCCATCGTGCAGGGAAGCGTATACAAACGGCTGAGACGGGAATGCGCTCAAAGGCTCGTGGAGCTCGATTTCCCGGGTTACGCAATAGGCGGTCTCTCCGTGGGAGAACCCAAGGAGCTCTACCGGGAGATGACACATATTACCCTGCCGCTCCTGCCGGTGTCAAAACCCCGATACATGATGGGAGTGGGCAGCCCCCTGGAGATGCTGGAAGCGATATCCTGCGGTGTGGATATGTTCGACTGTGTTATGCCCACACGCATTGCCCGCAACGGGACCCTCTATACCACACAGGGCCGAATCACCATCAAGGCCCAGCGATACGAAAAGGACGAATCTCCCCTTGACCCCGCCTGCTCCTGCTATGTCTGCCGTAATTATTCCCGGGCCTATCTGAGGCATATTTTCAGGATGGGGGAGATTGCAGCACTTATCTACAACACCCATCACAATCTCCATTTCATGAAATCCTTCATGGATGAGATACGTACCTCCATAGAAGAGAGGTGTTTCAATGATACAAAGCGGAAATGGGAGACTGTTTATACGGCAGATGGGGACAATTCCTAAAGGAGTGCGTTTTTACGAACCGCATCACCCAGCAATTGGGGTCAGAGCCATGGCATAAAACCTCATCACGGTTATTATTAGCAGATCAAAAAGGCTTGATGACCTCAAATATTTCTTGCTATCACCCAAAAATGAACTAAGATGAGGTAAAGACGGCTATTCCGCCGGAGTGATTATGAAAAAAAAAACGATCATCCTTATTCTCCTCATCCTTGTCAGCTGTCTCACCCGGGACAGGGGATTAAGGGAGATTCCCACAAACCAGGAACATGTCATAAGGCTGATGCGCATCATCGACCCACGACTACCCTCCCTCTCCGAGACGGACTTCCTCAGGATGGTCAAAACACTCAAAGGGTATATCCATGAATACCTGGGCTACCGGGTGACCTTTTTTGTCAAAGCCGACCGTGATTTACTGGCTTTTCAGAAAGACACCCGTTACCTCAAGGACACGGAAAAGATGCAGAAGCTGCAGCAATCACTTCTGAATCCGTCCATCGAAAAGGACCGTTTGAGACTGAAAAAATACATCTCCGCACTGATACGAAAAACCGACCCCGGGACCCTTAAAGCCTATGTTCCCGAGTATGAAAAACACAAACAGAGAATGGCTGATCATCTATTTCAGGAATATACAAACAAACTGGAGCATATCCTTAACATCAAAACCTCCAATGGAACGGTTCTCAATCATCCCGCCTTTCGGGATATGCTCACATACCCCTTCTGGGAGATAGCGCTCCAGCATCTGACAGAGGCTGATTTCATTTTTACGAATACCATCATGGCGGACATGGAGGTGGATATCCCCATTTACGTAATCCTGCGCTACGGGATCACGACAGGCATGGTTACGGAAAACCATTTCAACTCCTATCAGGCGGCCGGGGTCATCTTCACAATGCCCTTCCTGTCGAAGGACATATTTTTCCAGAGGGAAAGGATTGAGGAGATCCCCGAATCCCTCCTCCCCGATGTAATCGCCCTGTATGCCACCCATGAATTCGGCCATTTTCTGAACCGTTTCCGGGATTACTACAATCATAAAAACTGCATCATGGTTCCCGCCAATGATCTGAACTACCAGCGCTGGTACAGGGAACGGAAGGCCGCCAAGTGTCCCCTGAAGCATGAAAAACTGAAGCAATTCTAAAATTTTTCTGGACAAAGCCAGGTCTTTATTTATCTACATTAATCCCGGTTCCTGCTTGAACCCAGGCAGGGCCCAATCCGGACGCGCTCTCCGCTCAGCCGGGGATTTGATGCGTCTCGATAACATCGGCTGACCCGGCCGCTGGTTCATCCGTTCCAGGGTATTATCAGACCGGCAGCGCCGGAAATCCCAATACGGAAAAAATCTCACAGGAAACGAGGTATAGTACATGGCTTATAATATTGCACTCTATCCCGGCGACGGCGTCGGGCCCGCAGTTCTGGCCGAAGCCACAAAGGTGATTGATCACCTGAAAGTCGGCTGCGAGTTTACCCTCTTCGAC
>CALCJG010000341.1 GCA_937967705.1 uncultured Spirochaetia bacterium | reverse complement strand
ACGTCCCTCCCTCCGGGAATGGTCCCCTCGATGAGGGCGGAGATGAAGGGAGTGGGCCGCAGGGCCTGATGCGCCTCGCCCAGGAGGTTGTTGTAGGTACAGGACATCTCCGCCAGGAGGTCGAACTGCCGGCAGAAGGCCCGGTAGAACTCCTCGAAACTCGCAAAGGTTCCCGCCTCGGGGAGTCCCGTCCGAGGGCCGACGTTCCAGCGCATCAGGGGATGGCGTCCGTCGTTGAGCGCCATCTCCAGGGCGGCCACCATGTTGAACATCATGCAGTTGGTGTGCCCCAGGTGCCGGCCCGAGAGGGTGGGCTCCACGCAGCCGGTGGCGGACCAGTCGCGCAGATGACGGTCCGGATAGCGGAACTCCTTCAGGGAATTCATCACCGCCGCGTCGTTGTGTATGGAGGGGGTCGCGGTGGTCCTCACGTTCACCTCGCAGAGGCGCCGCAGATAAAGGTCGCTGTTTTTTTCGGGATGATATCGAGCGTTCACGTTGGGGTCACGTATCTTGAGCATCTCCGTCACCTTGAGGAAGATGTAGGTCATGTCGTTGACGGCGTCCTTGCCGTCGGGAGTCACGCCGCCCAGGGTGATGGCCTGATCCGAAGAGCTCCCGCCGAAGAGATAGTTGCCGATATCCGGCACCAGGGGCAGGTGGTCCGTGCAGCGCATGTAGAAGCAGCCGATGAGCTCGATGGCGTGCCGCAGGAAGGACTCCCGCTTCTGTCTGCCGCGGAGCTTCTTCATGTCCGCCGCAAAATAGGGCTGAAGCCACTGGTCCAGCCGTCCCAGGGAAAAGCCCGCGTTGGTATTTTCCATGTGCGTTCCCACCCAGACGATCCAGAGGGCGTTGACGGCCTCGTCCAGGGTGCGGGCGGGACCGGCGGGTACCCTGGCGCAGATCTCCGCCAGGCGCTTGAGCTCATCGCGCCGGGAGGGGTCGCTTTCCCGTTCCGCCTGACGCGCGGCCTCTTCGGAAAGATGAGCGGCGTAGAGGTTTATCCCCTCCAGGGCGATCTTCATGGCCTGCAGGGTCTCGCGCTTTTCCCGGTCTGCGCCCTTCTTTTTGAGCTCTTTGTCGATGTCGCCGATAATCCCCGTCGTTCCTTTCTTGAGGAGGCGGGGATAGTCCAGGATGGTGTGGGACAGGGCCACGGTTTTCCAGAGGAAGTAGACTGCGAAGCGCTCGTCCAGCCTCTGCGCCACAGGATAATCCCTTTTTTCCCGCACCCATTCGCGGAAGTTGCGGTGTATCCAGTAGGGGAAGACGCTCTTATGGAGGACGCGCACCGTCTCCTCGTCGGTGTCGTAGGGGTTGAGCAGCCGGTAGGGCACCGTGAAGAGCTCGCCCCAGATCATGGTGCCGTGGGCATCGGGGTAGAGCACCACGCCGATCTCCTTCGTGGTGGTGGTCCCGGCGATGAGGTCCCCCCGCCGGATGAGGGGTTTCTTCTGCTCCATGAGGTAACGGAAGGCCCGGGCCTGCCGCAGCACCGGGGACCAGGGACGGCCCTCGGGGTCGGTCTCATAGCCGTTCTCCCGGAAGAAACGGGTCAGTATCTCCGGACGCTCGGCGCAGAGGGCGGGCTTCTCGGTAAAGTGGATTCGGAGGAATTCCTTCAGACGCGGGAAGTCCTCCAGGCTGTATTCGGGGAGATAACAATCCTTCAGAAACATCACCCCCCTGTCCTTACCCGGCGCTTTGAGGGAGCTTTCCGTTCTTTTCGGCTGAGCCTGGACGGGTTCGGCGGCGGGGCGGGCCTTCTCCCTCCGGGCCTCCTTTCTGAGCTGGCGTATGTGCTTCTTTCGGAGGAGGACGGAGATGAGAAAGTTGAAGAGCTGAAGGGAGGCCAGGTTGCCCTGGGGGATCACGCGGTTTTTCATCAGCAGGTTGAAGAGCTCGCTGGGGGGGCGGGTGATCATCAGGCGCAGGGCCTCCTCGTCGGCAAAGAGGAGAAGGGAGTCGGCATCGTCGGGGATGGCGCCGAGCACCGTGGCTTTCCCTTCGCGGAAGCGGATGGCCTGTTCCACCGAGCCGCTCTCGGTGCGCAGACCCACGGTGAGGTCCAGCCATCCCCCGTCCCATCGGAGATATTCCCGGAGGGAGGGCCTCCGGTTGTAGAGGAGCGCCATCGTCTTGAGGAGCCCCCGGGTGAGGGTGTTGTAGATACTCTTTCCTGCCGCTTTTTCGCTTTCGCTTTTCATGTGGCCTCCCTGTGGGATGATTTTATATTGTTGGTCAGCCGGTCGCGGATCTCCATCACGGTGCCGATCAGGTCCTCCACCCGCCGGTCCAGAACCGCCCGGGTATGCTCGTCCACCTCGTAGAGTACGCGGCTGTTGTAGAGGCTCACGATACCGTGGAGATCGCTCCACATGCGGATGAGGAGATAGCGGATATCCTCCTCGTCCAGGGCGAGTTCCTCCCTGCGGGCGTATTCCTTAACCATGCGGTAGAAGATCTCGAAACAGCGCAGGGCGTTCTCCTTTTCCCTGAGGGCCGACGGCTCCATCTGCGTTCCCGCATAATCGGCGTACTTGGGGGTGTTGAGATTGAACATGATGTCGTAGTAGCCGGGATGGGAAACGCCGAACTCCGCATAAGCGCGGATCATGCTTCCCAGGCGCTCCTCCACGCTTCCCCCGCCCAGGGAGGGCTCCTCCAGCATGGAATAGAGGATCTGAAAGCCCCGGATTCGAATCATCAGATTGAGCTCGTCCTTATTGGCGTAGTAGTTGTAAATGGTGGTGGCGGTAATCCTCAGACGCGAGGCGATCTTTCGCATGCTGAGGTTTTCGAACCCCTCGGTCCGTATCAGTTCCAGGGCTGTATCGAGGATTTCCTTTTTGACCGCCTCCACCTCCTGGGGCGTACGGGCTGCTCGGGGCATTGTCTTCTGATATCCTCTCTTGGGTTAATGGGATGGGGGCCGGACTTATTGAATAACAGTGTTAATATAACAATGTTATATTAAAATCGTCAAGAGGGGGGAGGGAAAAAAGAGGAAAAATATCTTAAAAGATAGTCTGGATAAGTTTATATCCCAACAAATCGTTGGATTTTAGTCTAGTTTTGCAATTCAACCAGCTGGCAATGAAAAATCAGGCGGTTTTTCTTTTTCTGGAAGAGAAACGTTTTTCCGTCTCCATACTGGCAGGGGATTAAAACCAGTTTTCCATGGAAGGCATTAGACTTTTTTATTTTTTTTAGCCTTTTCGCAATTCGGAAATCAGTAAAGTATACTTTATCAATGCCCACCATATGTTGTTTGGAGGTATGTATTCTAAAGGTTACAAATGGGAAAGGTGCTGAATATTCTTCGGACTTTAACACCGATCGTTCCTTCGTTTCATAGCACAGGGGAACGAATTCGTTGTCCTCACAATTTTTGGTTTTCACAAAAGCGCAGGTTCCGGTTCCTCCGATGACCTTGCCTGGAGGAAATGACTCGTCCAAGAGCAGGAATGCCTTTTTCCTCTTCTCATCTCCGCATATACTGCAGCCTTCCACAACGCTGTCAGCCAGGAGATGAAACGCTTTCATCGGTGTTTCAAAACTGAATCCCCGGGTGGATATAATCAGGCAGGAGCAAAGTAAAATGAATAAAGGTTTATTTTTCATATATCCCTCATCTTAAAGAAAAATGTCCCAATGCACTCTGGCATTGTTTTCCCAGTATTGAAACGATTTGTCACGGGAAATATCTAAACCCAGGGAATTCGTTGAATTAATTTTCAGGGACTGTTCCAGGGAAAAGCGGACTTCATTCCGGTCATTTCCCAAAACGTAATAGAGATCCCTTGCTCCAATTTTCATTTTCCAGGGCTGGTAAGGTTTAAGCAAGATGCCGATCGAACCACCGGCTCCCCATGCAAGAGTGTTCCGGTAATATCTTCCCGTCTCCAGGGCGGTTTCAAAAAAACCATACCATATTCCTGCAGGACCAAAATCGTAAGCGAAACCTCCACCGGGATTAACCTGGTATATCATATGGTCTTTCCCGTCATCCAGTATTTTCTGGAGGAAGCCTGTCTGGATTTTCCACGATATCGACTTGATAAAGGCATCCCTCGGTGAGATGGAAATGATGTCGATGATGTCAAATTCATGGATGCGAATCTCTTTTTGATCGTTGTAATAGCGAAAGGCCAGGTCGCCAAAAATGATCTGGGCTCCCCTGAAATAGCCCTCATCGGGGTCCATAAGATTGTGATAGGCGGGTCTGAATCTTATTTCCTCATAAAACTCCTTGTCCCTGTATCCGCCCCCAAACCCTATTCGATTGCTCTTATGTCCATCATCGGGTTTTACCGGTGCGGGGATGTCGTATTTCATCTCCTTGAGATCGCCCAGCTTGCTTCTCGTGTTTAAGAGCTTGAGAAAGGAGGATGCGTACTCCCCTTTTGTAATGTCATCCTTGGAATACTTATACTGGACATATTCGGTCAGCAAATCCGTGATGATGATTTTTTTATCATGGGTCAGGTCTGCCGATAAGATTTCATCCGGCTTTTTTTTATTACGGAAAATATCAAGAGCGATGTCCCTTTCCCCGGAATTCAGAAGAGAATTGTAATATTTTATTTTCGTGACACGGGAGGCCCTGTATTCTGCCCGGCTGATTAATTTTTCCTCCCTGATGTCCCGTATGGTGTCAACAGGTATGACCCAGTAAAAATACCTGTTCGTTAGCCTTGCCTCCGGCCGGGCGGCTTCCAGCAGGAAGAGAATGTTGTAGGAGCAGTTCTCATCAAAAAAATAGTAATCGGAATAGATATAGTCCAGTTCAAATATATGGTAGAGCATCTGCTTTACTTCCGCTTCCTTCAGGTTCATGGAGTATTCCCAGATATCCCGATGATCAAAATCGCTGTATTCCTGCACTTTGGCGTAATAAGGAAGTATGGAGAAATATCCCGGATAAAAACCGAAGAGTCCTTTAATAGCAAAAACGGGACCGAAGGTTTCCTGGGTAACGGCTGAATAGTTGACGGCATAGGATAAGAGCCGGCTTTTATTCTCTGTTTCGATGATCAAGAGTGTGTGCCCAAACATGGAGGCCGGGCTGTTTATATGTGATGCAGGAAAGATTACGGAACAACTTTTTGGTTTTATTGCTTTGATCAGATTTTCAAAGGGAAGACATTCGCTGACAGGAAGCATCTTCGAATCGAATTTTAGTTTTGCATTTAGCCATTTGAATCGTGCAATAAAACGGCAGATGGGGTGTTTCTTCAAATCTTCGGCCGGTTTTTGAAAGATTGCTCGTATGGTAGCTTCCATTTCCGACCTGGGGTTACTTTTTCCGTCTTTTGCCAAGAAGTACTTGGGATCATCGATCAGGCTCTTTTCGCCCAGTAGGCCTTTTTTATAATGTAATAAAATCTTCCAGTACCGGTCGTCATGCAATTTTTGTTTAACAGCTTCTCTGATCATTTGATCGGCATAGTTGTCCGTAGTCTGACCTGTCAGCCTGGCGGGAGACAGGAGAATCATTATTAATAAAAAAAGAGAGGATGTCCCTGTAGTTAAGGAGAGGCATCCCCTCTTTCTGTTTTTCAGAAAATAGGGCACGGTATAATGGACCCCGAAAACTGGACAGGTTAAGGGCTGCCTGATAAGTGTGAAATC
>CALCJG010000340.1 GCA_937967705.1 uncultured Spirochaetia bacterium | reverse complement strand
GAGATATCCACTCGTGACTGGAGTTCAGACGTGTGCTCTTCCGATCTCTGTAGTATTCCCCGGAGAGAGCGGCGGGCTCGGCGCCTTCCACCTCCCGGTCGACGGCAAGGTAGAGGTCCATGCTCCAGCGGGAAATGTGATCCGCAAGGCAGAGCCAGTCGGGGACGGCGGCGCCGGCCCTGTCTACCCGGGCCATCATCCTCCGTATCACCTGACCGAAATTGAGGGGGATGTAAAAGAGGGTGCGAACCCTATCCCGGATGAACCGCTTATCATTCCAGGCGAAAGTCCTGTCTTCCCAGGGGACGGGATCGAAGGGAGGGCAGCATCCTGTCGGCTGCGGGCTGCTCATACGAACCTCCTGTGATTGGAATTTGAGTGCCTTTGGGACTATACGTATATATAGTGGGTCTGCTTTTGTCAACTGCTTTTCGGCAGCCCCGGCTGGGGGAGGGAGATGAAAATGGACTTGAAAGTTCCCGGCCCCCCTTTCCAATGGTTCTTATCCGGTCCCGGGATGACGTAACGGGATTCCGGTGGAGATCAGACTAAAGTGAGGGGGAAAGCCATGAATCTTAAATATCTCGTATTGACGGTGGAAGACGGTGTTGCCACGGTGCTCATCAACCACCCGGACAAGGGGAATTCCATGTCCCCTGACGTGCTCCGGGAGATGGGCGATCTCTTCGAGCACCTCAGCGCCAGGGAGGACGTGACGGTGGTCATCCTCACCGGGGGGGAAAAGATCTTCTGCGCCGGCTTCGATCTGGATGAGATACAGGGAATCGACCTGGCCGGTAACGCGGATTTCGTGGCCCTTTACAACCGGACCTACCGGTCCATCCGTTTCTGCAGCCAGCCGGTGCTGGCAGCCATAGGCGGCGCGGCGGTGGCCGGGGGATTCGACCTCACCCAGATGTGCGACATGCGCTATGCCTCGGAGCGGGCCCGATTCAGCCAGCGGGAGGTGATCATCTCCCTCATTCCCGTGCTCGACCCCCTGTGGCGCATCATCGGTTACGGCAACGCCCTCGACTGGGCCCTGACGGGACGGATGATCGACGTTCAGGAGGCTCAGCGGGTCGGTTTCGTGACCCGCATCTATCCGGAGGGCACAGTGGTCCGGGAGGTTACGGCCATCGCCAGGGAGATGGCTTCCCTCGACCGGAGATGCCTTGTGGAGACGAAGAGGCTGAGCCATATCGTCGCCAATAACAATGTGGACGGCTCCCTCAAAACCCACGAGTGGCTCTTCCGCAGCTACATCGGATCCGATGACAACAAGGCGCGCATCGAAGCCCTGCTCAAAACCGTCAGAGACAAGAGAGGGAAGTAGAGGGAATATCCAGCGGGAGGCGTCGGGGGAGATTCATGGGACATGACGATATCTTGCTCCAAATCGCTGTTGACAGAATAGTGAACCAGAAAATATAATACAGGGGTCATTGAGTCGGAATATTGACCCGCCATAGGTGGCGGTGTTACACAAAAACAAAACAATGGAAAGTGTCAGGCGTTTTCATATCCTGTCTCCGGTAAGGATAACAGAAAAAAACTCTCTTTACAATGCGGAAACTCAGGATGGAGGGAAGTGTATAATTGCCCAGCTGAAATTATCCACTTCCAATCCTGCCGATCTTGCTGTCTTTCATCATGATTTCGATGTCCTGAAAAAAGCGTCTGTTCCGGGCGTTTTGCAGCCCATGGATTTGATAGAAAATACGGATTCCTTTACCCTGGTGTTTGAAAACTTCCATGGAACACCCCTGTTCCGGTATTTTCACCGGCAACCAGCCAACCAGGGCTCAACTCTTCCGATACTTTTCGGCATCTTTGTCAGGGTAGCCCGCATCCTGGAGGAACTGCACGAAAGGAAAATTATCCATGGTAACATCAAGCCATGGAACATCCTCATCGATTCTCACGGTGAGGTCAAGCTGACGGGTTTCGGTTTTGAAAACACCCTCACCCGGGAATACCAGAGGATTTATGATCCCGATGTGATTGCAGGGCACCTTCCCTATATCTCCCCCGAGCAGACAGGCCGTATGAACCGCGTCGTGGATTACCGTACGGATTTTTATTCCCTGGGTGTGGTCCTGTATGAGATGATATCTGGATGTGTCCCCTTCAAGACGGATGATCCCCTCGAGATCATACACGGCCATATAGCGCGGATACCCGCTGCCCTGAAGGTCAGTGAAGCGATGGGAGTGGCGGACAGGTCTCATTGCCTGAACGAAGGAGCATGCGGCGGAAGTCATGAGGCCGCCCTCCTGTCTGAGGCGGTAAACTCAATCGTGATGAAAATGCTCGCCAAGACATCGGAGGAGCGTTATCAGAGTGCCCTGGGATTGGCTTATGACCTGACGTGTTGTCAGGGACTGGTTGAAGGGGGCGAACCTGCTTCAGGCTTTATTCCCGGTACCTGCGACTTCTCCGGCAGGCTGCAGATTCCGGAAAAACTGTACGGCCGGGACAGGGAGGTCTCTGAGCTTATGTCAGCCTTCCGCCGGGTTGCCGCCGGGGGAAGGGAACTGCTTCTCGTTTCCGGTTACATGGGTATAGGAAAAACCTCGCTGGTCAATGAAATCATACGGCCCGTTACGGAAAAGCGGGGATATTTTATATCAGGAAAATTTGATCAATTCCAGAGGGACCGTCCCTACAGCGCCTTCATACAGGCGTTCCAGAGACTGATAAGGGTGATACTCTCGGAGAGTAAAGATCAATATGAGGTCTGGAAAAAGAGGCTGCAGGGAGATCTCTTCCCGAACGGAAAGGTCATAACCGACGTCATTCCCGAACTCGAACTGATCATCGGAAAGCAGCCGGATATCCCTGAACTCGGTCCCCTG
>CALCJG010000339.1 GCA_937967705.1 uncultured Spirochaetia bacterium | reverse complement strand
CTTTCTGGATCGGCCTGGAACCGCTGTATGGAACGCTGTCGCAAAGCATCCCGGGGAGGAGAGGAAAAACGAACAGGTAAAGCCGGAGCCGGCGACATAAACTGCGCTGAAGAGTGCGCCAAGCTCTCCGGTCCCGACAGGGCCGCCTGCATGAAACTCTGCGGCGGGGGTGAACCGAAATCCAAGGGTCCCAAACCTTCCGGCAAGGAAAACCATTACAAGGAATGCGAGGCACGCTGCGGGGAAATATCAGGGCCTTCACGATTCCGGTGCATACGGTCCTGCATGAACCATAAAAAGAACGGCCAGGAAAGCCGCAGCGATAAATCCGCTGAAATATACCGCGCCTGCGAGGACCGATGCGGATTCGTTTCAGGACCCATGAAATATAAATGCATTCAGAACTGCATCCGGGCATCCCGCAAATAAGAGTTACTGATAGTTCTGTCTGAAAGAAGAATGTCGCCCGTGTTGACTGTTATTCCTGATAGAGAGAGGGATTATATGCCCATCTATGAATTCAAGTGTGCCTCCTGCGGGCATGTATTCGGAGAGCTCAGGAGAATAGGGGATTTTTCCCCTCCCCCCTGTCCCCAGTGCGGTTCACAGGAAACCGAAAAGGTCTTTTCCCTGTTCGCCGGTTCCGGTTCTGGCGGTAAAGACTGCAGCAGCTGTTCCGGAAGCCATACGGGAAGATGCAGCAGCTGTCATTGAAACCAGGGGAGAGGATTACTCCAGATTGAAGCGTATCGGCAGGCGTATGCGGCAGCGAATCGGCTTACCCTCCTTGTCTACGGCCGGGTAAAACCCGATGGTCTTTACCCAGCGTATAACCGCCAGATCGAATTCCCGCCCGAGGGTTTTTATGATCTTGCCGTAAAGCAGCTTGCCGTCTTCATTCACCCCCACCTCGATGACCACCACGCCTTCTATCCCGGCCTTGCGCATGGAGGCGGGATATTTGGGCAGGCTGGAATAAATCGGCCGGGGGGCTTTGGCGGTATTGAAGATATCCCCAAAAACACCGCTCTCATTGCCGAAACGAAGGGGCTGCTCCTTTTCCTCCTTTTTCTCCTCGACCACCTGCTCGGTCACTTTTTCGGAGATGTCGATGTCCGGCTGTGTATAACCCTTCGGCAGACTTATCTCCACCATCTCAAACTGGGAAAAATCCTTCAAATCCGCATCGGATACATCATCGCTCCAACGCACGATGAAGAGCAGAGAAACGAGCAGAACAAGCGAGAAAAGCGACCAGGAAAGAGAGGGCCGCAGAGAAAAATAACGCACAAGGCTCATGTGGGTGATGTTCTGAAGTGTCATTCTTTTTTCTTCTTCTTGCTGACGAACACAATGTTGTAAATCCCCGCGTCCCGCATGACCTCCATGACACTATTGACGTACTTGAAAGGCAGGCTCCGATCCGCACTGATGAGGGCCTTGACATCGGGATTGGCCGTAACTTTGTATTTGGCGTAGAGATAAAGCTTCTCCAGCTTTACCTTTTCTCCGTTTACAAAAGTGTCCCCGGCGGGGTTCATCCAGACGTTCATGTATTTGGTCGATTCCGTCATGGAGATCCTGGATTCCGGAAGGTTGATGGGGATCTCCTTCTCCATTTCGAGTATGCTCGAAACCATGAAAAAGATCAGGAGCAGAAAGGCGATATCCGCCATTGAGGGTAAAGGGATAAGGGACATCGATGTTTTCTTTCTCAATATCTTCATGGATTTATTTTTCCGCCATGCGTATGGTCAGTTTTTTAATCCCCGAATACTTGACGGTGTCTATCACATCCACCGCCAGATCGTACCTGACCCTGCTGGATATCTTCAGCAGGACAAAAACCTCCGGATTGGACCGCATTTCCTCCCTGATACGCTCTTCCAGTTTTTCCCTCATGATGGGTTTATCATTGAGTTTTAACTGTCCCTCTCCCTCCACCCCTATCGTGAGGACGTTTTTCGTGGCCACCATCACCGGCTTTTTATTCTTGTCCGGGAGGGTCAGATGCAGGCCGTCCTTCAGGGTAAACACCGAGGTCACCATGAAAAAGATTATGAGGAGAAAAGCGATGTCCGACATGGAAGCCAGGGAAAACTCTGTGGCCACCTTGGCCGATTTTCTAATCCTGAGCACGGCTTTCCACCATCTTCTCCAGGATATCCGCGGAAACCCGCTCCACCTCGGCCGTGAACACTTCGATCCGATGAACGAAATAGTTATAAAAAGCCAGAAGGGGGATGGCCACAATAAGGCCGGCTGCGGTGGTGATGAGGGCCTCTTCAATGCCCCCCGCAACGAGGCGGGCATTGACCTGATCCGCGGCAGCAATATTGCTGAAGGCGGTTATCATTCCGGAAACTGTTCCCAGAAAACCCAGGAGAGGCGCCAGATTCCCCGCAGCGGAAATGATGTTAAGCCCCTTTTCCAATATGGCCACCTCTATGGAGGCGGATATGGAGATTGCCTTTTCCACCTGTTCGTACCCCAGGGTACGCATCTTCAGCCCCTTCAGGATGATTCGGGAGAAGAGCTGATGGCGTCCGGCGCAGATCTTCTCCACATCCGCCAGGGTACCCTCTTCCAGGGTCTTCTCCAGCTCTGCAATGAGTTCCTGAGGATTCAACCGGGCTTTGCGGAAGTGTAAAAACCGTTCAATGATGAACCCCATGCCGATGGCAGCCAGGATGAGTATGGGCCACATGAAGGGCCCGCCCTTGCGGAAGAGATCAAAGAGCGACGTGGATTTGCCGTCCGCAAAAGCCTTCTCCTTCTTTTCGGAGGGATTGGATGGCGGAGCCGCATCACCCCCCGCTTTTGTAAGCTGTTCCTTCTGAGCCGGTTTTACCGGCGTTTCAGGGGCTTTTTTCTGGGCATGGGCCAGGGATATTGATAAGAGCAGGGATAGAAGAACTGATAATGCCGCGATCCGTTTCATGGGAGCCTCGTTCAGACATGTGGTAGCCCGGGGAATAGGGCCGATTTGATAACACAAAGGAGTAATTAGTAATATTTTTCAATGATTTTTTAAAAGAGGAGCAGATTGTTTACCATAATTCCATCTATCGGCAGGTTTTTTTTAAGATCCTCGATGGTTTTCCGGTCCCGGGCCACCCAGGGGTATATCTTACAGCCCCTCTCGCTGGCCCAGATGAGATGCTCCGGAAACGCTGTGGCAACCGAGGGATGGACGGAATAGACCTCCAAGGCCTCTACTTCCTGGCGGAAGGTTGTCCAGATGGAGTCATAGAGCATACCCCTCTTTATTGACGGGCAGATCTGCCTCATGCGCAGCAGAGCATAATGATCGAAAGCGGAAACGATCACAGACCCCCCATAATCAGCGCGCCTGACCAGATCCGCAACCGCCTGCTCGATGTCCGGATACTTGACAGGGCATGTCTTCAATTCAATATTCAACAGCGCCCGGCCCTTAACCAGATCCAGCACATCCTCCAGGAGGGGGATCGGCTCATGAACGGATTCGGGACAGCCCGTGAAGTTGAAATTCAACTCCCGGAGTTCTCTGAGAGTCAAATCTTTGACCATCCCTTTGCCGTCGGAGGTCCTGTCCACTTCATCATCATGGATGACCACCAAATAACCATCCCGGGAGAGATGGACATCCAGTTCGATCATATCTGCACCGAACTCCAACGCCTTACGGAAAGCGAGGAGGGTATTCTCGGGGAAATTTTCCGAATACCCCCGGTGGGCGATCTTCAGGAAGGATTTCATTTCTTATAGTTCGTTTTGATGTAGCTTTCAAGATATTCCGCGGGTCTGTCCACAGCTTCAGCAGGTATGCGGAAGCTTTCCAGGCCCATGAGCTTGATCCCGTAATGATAGTCATGGAACAGATCCTGGCATACCTGTTTGATGCTCCTTCTGGTCTCCCGCGATCTTGTTTCCAGCTTATCCATGGCCTCCCGCTCAAATTCGAGATAAACCCCGTGCTGAAGGAGAAACTCCTTCTGAAAATTCTTGATGCCATCGCTGACGAGCAGACGATGCAGCACTTCATCACCCTGCTCCACCAGTTCCCGGTCTACCATGAGTTTACGGATCTCAGTGGATGGGAGAGTCTTCTCAAACTTGATCAGAGTCTTTTCGAAAACGCTTAAAAGCCCCCTGGCTCCGGTTTTTTCCCTGTAGGCCCTTTCGGCCAGAATACGGAAGGCATCATCATTAAAATCGAGATCAATACCGTAAGCGCGGAAATCGAGTTTCTTCCCCAGAACAACGGTGCTGTATTTATTCTTCAGGATACGGAACAGCCCCTCCTGATCGAGATCATTGAGCACCACGGTAACCGGCAGACGTCCAATGAACTCCGACTCAAACCCGAACTGGATCAGATCCTCCGTCCTTACCATTTTCAAAATGTTCTGCAGCTCCGCCTGCCCCTGGACATTTGCCTTTTCAAAACCTATGGCCTGCATGTTCATCCGTCGCTTGATGATATCCGCAAGCCCTCCGAAAGCCCCTGAAACAATGAAGAGGATATTACGGGTATTTATCTTTCGGCGGGTCACCTTGCCCGTCCGCTGGGCTTCCATGGCCGCCTCCACCTGCGATGCGAGATCATGGGGGGTTTTCAGGTCCACCTCCGCCTCCTCCATCAGCTTCAGAAGGTTTCTCTGGACACCGGTGCGGGACACATCGGGGCCGAACAGGTTTCCCGATGAAGCGATCTTATCTATCTCATCGAGATAGATGATACCGTATTCGGCTTTGGCCAGATCGCCATCCGCTTCATGGACCAGTTCCCGCACCAGATCCTCCACATCCCCTCCCACATAGCCGGTTTCGCTAAACTTCGTAGCATCAGCCTTGACGAAGGGCACGCCGATTCTCTTGGCAATGAGCTTGATGATATAGGTTTTCCCCACACCGGTCGGCCCCACTAGGAGCATGTTGCTCTTTATGTTCCCCAGTATGCGCTCTTCCTCAGGCATGGAATTTTCCAGACGCATGCGGTTAAAGTGCGTACACACCTTAGTGGCTATCACCTCCACCGCCTCTTCCTGGCCAATCACATATCGGTTGAGATAGCTTTCCAGTTCCTCGGGCTTGATGTCAAAGTTAAGATCGGTCTTGTCCGTGGCTCTTCCCGCTTTATTGCCCACCCGTTCCGGATTTGCCTGGGCCTCTTCACCGAATTCCTTTTTTAATATTTCTTCCAACTCGTTGTTGGGATCGTAGACAGGTTTAGCCATTACTTCTTTTTCTCCTTAATATAATTCTTCATCCGTTCGAACTGCACAGGTTCATACAGCTCGCACCCTACTATAGAGTATATAACAATACGGGAAAGTTAAAAAATTTTTAAAAGGGGAGAAAAAATACTTGAAATATACTTAACATATATATACTATACTATTGTATGCGGGAGATGAAAGAAAAATGCAGATGGAAACAAATACAACAAAGGGGGATGCTTCCCTGAAAATATGCCCGGAATGCGGGATGCGGCTTATTCCCGAAGGAGGATGCCATTACTGTATTCGGTGCGGTTTCTCCCTTTGTCATGTCTGACAAACCTTACAAACCAGAGGCAGAAATACTGTATCTGACCATAATACTGAGAGAACAAATTTAAGGAGAGCTATGAACCCATATGCAAAACAAACTTCTCCGCTTTTTTATTCAAATTCAGGGGAAAAGAACCGATTATCACATTCATCCCCAAGGAAGAAATATTATGCTGGTTATCAGGAAAAACCGGGTAAGGGATTTCCACAAACCGATGAAATTATCAGGATGTTCAAGGGTCAGGTAGTCTCCTTAACCGTTGAGACCTTTGCCATTACTGAACTGTGATCCCCATGAAAAAAGATCAGGGAACAGGGTTATCACCCCTACACCACCTCAAAATCCCACCTCAATCCCCAGAGTCAACAACTCTCTGTTCCTGATTCTTTATAAATTTTTTCATAATAAAACAATTTCTCCTGCCCCAAACAAGAGAAATTGTTTTATTATCTTTTTTTCCCTATCAATCGACCGAAAGTCTCATAAATACCGCTGTTTTTTACAAAAAAACCCGAATAGCGGCTCTTTACATCCTCTATGGACACAAAAGCTTTGGGTTCCAGAGTCAATACTGTTTCGAGAACCTCGGAAGTTTTGCGTCGGGGCACGACTGTAAAGATGATCATGACCTCCCCTTTGGCCCCCTGCGCCTTCACAGTCGTTACACCAAAGCCCTGATCCCTGAGAACCATGGGCAGAAGCATCATCTTTTCTGTGGTGATTATTCTGATTGATTGATATCCTATGGCGATCTTGGACTCTATCAGCATACCCACATAATTGCCTGTCGCAAATCCCGCCGCAAAGATGAGATAACTTGTCATGCTGTTCAGGTTCTTCATCACCTCTGTAATGGCCATCAACCATATCAGTATCTCAACAAATCCAATCAGCGGTGCGACATAACGGTACCCCCGGGATATCAATATGATGCGCATGGTCCCAAGGGATACATCAGTAATGCGTGCAAAAAAGATGAGAATCATCGTAATTATTTCCTGATGATTGGATATTATATTCATATTATTTTCCACATATATCTTGGTTTTCCGATTAACTGTCATATCACAGCAATCCATCAGATATAATTATAATCTGTTGTCTCCCGGGAAACAATACAAAAAAACATTCTCCGGAAATGAACCGAACCAACAAAAATGAA
>CALCJG010000338.1 GCA_937967705.1 uncultured Spirochaetia bacterium | reverse complement strand
CTCCCATGCCTCCGGAGCGGGGAATGCTGAACCGGGCTCCCAGAGAGCCCACATGCTTGTCGTTGTCCAGAACGTTGATAACTCCCTTGGTCTCGCTGGGGGGGATGAAAGAGGGCTGATAGTAGTAGCCCGCCATGAGAGTCAGCCAGTCCAGGGCCTCATAGGATATTCCCAGTTTCGGTACCAGTATATCCTTGTATACCGGCAGCCGGTAATCCTCACCTTTGGTCCTCAGTGCCTCTTCGTATATGATCTGAGTTGTCTTGGATACCTTGTACTTGGACCACATCTCGTACTGCAGTTCTGCTGAAATCGTCAGGTACCAGAAGGTGTAGGCCGCTCCCGCCGAGAATATATGGGGAGTGTAGAAATCGAAGATGGCCATGTTCATGCCCATCTCCATGCCCCCGATGGTCATCTGCGTGCTTGTCTGGAAGGGGTAAATTTCCATGTAGGTTTCCTGCCGGTAGGTTAAGCCCAGATCCAATCCCTTTAGAAAATCAATACCCTTAAAAAACCTTCCTGGACTGAAATAGGCGCCGGCTACCACGGCAGGAACCGTCTTCAGATCCATTTTGGACTGGGCCTGAGGTGTCTGCTCGCTGGGGCCCACTTCCACGTTGGTCAACAGGGTGCTGCCCTGTCCCCGGAACTGTATGTTGCCTCCCACGCCGAACCCGAAGGAATCGTCCAGGAAGCCCAGGCCAATGCCGGCGAGGATGACAGCCCGCTGGGTCTCCCGTCCGTAACGGAGAAAGTCGTGGGTCTTCATGTCGATATCGTTGACTCGCTGGGCGTAACCGTTGGCCAGGGACCCCAGTCCAAGACCAAAACGTGCCGATGAGATGAATTCCGGCATCTTGTATATCTTGTTCAGGTCGAAGGCCACCCCGATGATCATCACACCGTAGCCCAGATCCTTGGCGGCGTTGGTCTCAAGGGGTTCGTACCCATGTGAGGCATCGCGGGTTCTGTTTATGTCCAGGGAAAGCATGGGCTGGGTGTGAAAATAGCTGATGGCGATCTGATTGGGATAAAACTCCTCGGATTTCTTCTCAGGGTCTTTCTTGCTCGCCGTGCTTTTCCCGGTGAGCAGCGTCTTGTACTTGTGCACCAGTTTGGGTTTGGCTGCTTCAGTCAGCCCCTTTCTGTGACGGGTTTTCCCCAGTCCGGATATGTTGTAGTATACCGATGACCAGTCGTTGACGATGGCGCACATGGCGTTGCCCATCGCGATACCCTGGGCGGAAAAGCCGTAGGTGTCGGCAAAATTGCTGGCCCGGGCCGTATTGACGGACAGGAATAGGGCCATCAGGGTGAGGAAAGTGATGATGTTTCGGCGGTTCATTGCGTCCCCCTTATCGGATGTTTTGTGTCCTGGCGGTTTTTTCCCGCTTTTCTGCTTCTTCCCCTTGGGAACCGGCCTTTGCTCTGTTCTGCCGTTTCCTGCCTCGTGAATTTCATGATGTTCAGGTTGGATTAAAAAAAGGCAGGGGGGACAGAGGAGGTTTATTGAGGCGCATCCCCCCGCCTGTTGCTTTTCGAATCCTATTTGCTCAATACCTTCCCGTAGCTGCCGAAATAATCGAAGGGAGTTCGCTCCATATCCTCGTTATACTGGAAGCCGGAATCCTGGAACATCAGCAGATCGTCGGAGTTTTTACTCCTCAGGATGCAGTCGATCATGTTCTCGTTCATGATGGCCAGGTCGGTCCAAAGCTTGGAATTCTTGTTGTGTATCAGCGGGTCACTGAGGAGACCGTGGATATCATACATGATCTGCCGCGAGGAGTAGCTGGTCCCCAGCGTTGCGGCCAGATAAGGGATCAGGCTCTGTTCCGTGAGCAGTGTGGCGTTGAATTCCTTGCTCATGTAGAGGTTGCTTCCGGTGCTGCCCAGTGTCGGGTTGTTCATCATCTCCTCAAGAATTTTTGGGAGATGTTCCGTCATGATGACCTTGATGTCCCCCGGATACTGCCATTCCCCGCCGGAGGAATCGTACTGAGTGGCAACAGCGCCCAGTGTATGGACCAGGGCCTTTATCTGATCGTTGGAGGGTTCCACCTTGGCGATAAATTTCTTGGTCACCTCGATCAGGGTTTCCATGATATTGTATTTCCCGTGATACTTCGTCCCGTTGTTGCTGAGAAGCTCGCTGGCCTTTAGGAATCCGTCGTAAAAGGTATCCCAGCTTCGGCTTGCGTAATTGGGATCGGAAGGATCGCGCTCGTCGGGATAGACTGCAAATCCCAATCCGGAATGGGCGGGGCTGATGGGATTGTGTCCGATAAGCGCGTGCAGGGCCTTGTTGACGATCACATCCTCACCCCTTACGCCGGAATAGGAATCGTAATAGTCGTAATGGGCGCCGTGGGAATTGCCGCTGCCCAGGGCGAACATCCAGCTGGCGAAGTTGATGTAGATCGGAAGAGCGTCGTGTAGGGAAAGAGTGTAGATCTCGGT
>CALCJG010000337.1 GCA_937967705.1 uncultured Spirochaetia bacterium | reverse complement strand
CCGGATTTTTCTCCGGGCGATTAGGACCCTCTTCACTCTGGGTCCGGCTCAGGCCGTCCTCTGCTGGCGGCTGAACAGGACCTACCGGTATGACAATATCCGGGAGGGGATTGTCGGACGGAATCCCGCCGAAGGGACGAGGCCGCTCCGCGCATATGCCGGACCCTGGTACCGCTATTTCTTCCGTGGGGGGTGGCCTCTTTTAAACTGGCTGCGCCGGGGTGAATCTGTGAACGGCGGAGGTGTCCGATGAAGAGCGGAAATGCGGAACTGAACCTCCGGGGGACCAGCCGCCCCTGGCCGGTTTTTCGAAAATCCTGGTTCCTGGGTATGGTCATCCTGGCGGCCCTTGCGGGGGTGATGCTGCAGAAACCGTTGGCCCAGGACCCGGCCTATCATCACTTCGCCGATCAGAGGACTTTCCTGGGCCTCTCCCGCGCCCTGGATTCCCTCTCCAATGTTTCCTTCCTGATCGCCGGGGCGGCGGGGCTGGCGGCACTCACTCTGAAGCGCTTCCGGGCGGGGGCGGTCTTTGCCGATCCCCGGGAGCGGGTTCCCTATCTCGTCTTTTTCGGGGGAATGGCGCTCATCGCCCTGGGGTCCTTCTACTATCACCTGCAACCCGACAATCAGCGGCTCCTCTGGGACCGGCTTCCCATGGCGGTGGCCTTCATGGCCCTCCTCTCGGCGGTCATTTCCGAGCGCCTGGGGATTTCTGCCGGATTAAAGTCCCTCGTGCCGCTCCTCCTCCTGGGAACGGGAAGCGTCCTCTACTGGTACGTCACGGAAACGATGGGACTGGGGGACCTGCGCCCCTACGGGCTCGTCCAGTTCCTCCCGATGATACTCATCCCCCTCCTGCTGATCCTCTACCGGTCCCGTTACAGCGGGGCGGGGTATCTCTGCCTGGCGCTGGCGATCTACGCCCTCGCCAAGCTCTTCGAGCTTTGGGATCGGGAGGTTCTGGAGTACACTGCCCTGGTCAGCGGTCATACCGTCAAGCATCTCCTGGCCGCTTTTGGAGCCGGTATCATCCTCTTCATGCTAAGGGCCCGGAGGATAATCCGCTGATGGGTCAGCATTACCTTCGTCTCAGCGCTTCGCGGCTTTTTGGGATTTCAGGGAACCGGGTATCTCCCTGATGTCCCTGGCCAGCCCCTTCAGATCGCACTTGGATCTGTTGAAGGATAGGGGAATTATTTCCTGGGCCACGATGGCCAGGTTGTAGTAGCCCTGCTTGTCCGGCTTTCCCTCCCGGATGCGTATCTGAACGTAGGCCAACCCTCCCAGGGGATTGATCTCCAGAAAGACCTGCATCTGGTCGTTTTTCCCCTTGTCCAGCTTGTCGCGGAAATCCATGGTGCCCACCTTCGGTTTGTACTCGCTCCAGTTCAGTGCGATCCATGAGGCGCTTTGGAGCAGGCCCGCCGTGATGCTAGCTCCGTCCAGGGAGAGATGCTCTCTGTTGTAGACGATCATTTTATCCCCGTTGGGCCTTGTGGTTATCTGAGCCTTCAGGTAGCCCCGGACCCGGCTCTTTTCAAACTCCGAAACATCGACGCGGATCCCGTACTTCTTTTCCATGTATTTTTTTATTTCCTTAACGGGCAATGCATCGATGGTATAGCGCGAATCGATGTAATCGTAACAGCAGATATTCATCTTGGTGTTGACCTCTGTGCCGAAATACTTCATGGGAAAGACCCGGGTGCCCTGAGGCGATTTGGCGTATCGTGCGAAATCCCCTGGTTTCCACTTGTGGACCGTCACGCATCCCGTTATGCTGACATGCAGCAGGGTGAAGGCGGCGCAAAGGAAAAAGGCTCGAAAGAGGCGTCTGCCTTTTTGTTTCCCTTTATGCCGGGTATCAATGGGACTGTATCCTGTGATCATCATAATATCCTCCCATGGTTTTTCGTGATTTGTATGGAGACGGGCGCCATGTCTAAACGGGGTGCAGCATCTTCATGATAGACTTTTTCAGGGGTCATGTCAAACAAAAAGCAGCATAAAAAAATTAATGACTATCATCGCGTGATTCTGGAAACCGGGGGAACCGTGCTGTCCCCGGGAAAAATTCCGGGATTTAATGCCCTGGGGAGGGATCATGTGTCGGTATGGCGGAAGGGAAGGGCGGAAAATTCCGTCATTGAGCGGAATGAAAAAAATACCTTCCTGTACTATAATTCTTGACACCCCCGGCGTCATCCTGTCTTTTTTCAGGAACCAAATTACTAGCAGAGGACATGAGGAAGACCATGACGAAAAGAAACGAAAATCTGGCCAAGCTTCAGGCGGGCTACCTTTTTCCGGAAATAAATCGCAGAAGGCTCAAATTCCTGCAGCAGAATCCCGACGCCCGGGTGATAAGCCTGGGGATCGGCAACACGACGGAGCCCCTGACACCCCATGTGGCCGAGGGACTCAAAAATGCCGCCATGGAGCTGGGGACGATGGAGGGCTACACGGGCTACGGTGACGAGCAGGGACTGACCGCCCTCAGGGAAAAGATCGCACAGGTGCTCTATAAGGGGATCATCCAACCGGAGGAGGTCTTCATCTCCGACGGGGCCAAGTGCGACATCGGCCGTTTCCAGCTTCTCTTCGGTCCCAGAAGCAGCATCGCCGTGCAGGATAGATCGGAAGAGCACACGTCTGAACTCCAGTCACGAGTGGATATCT
>CALCJG010000336.1 GCA_937967705.1 uncultured Spirochaetia bacterium | reverse complement strand
CGACATATTTGCTATCCATAAAAAATTTTATTTAAACAGCAGGTGAAGAATTGGCAAATATTAAATCGGCTAAGAAGAGGAATATACAGAATGAGAAACGGAGAGTCAAGAACGTCTCTGCAAAATCTTCTGTAAGGACATCGATTAAAAAAGTTGTTATAGCGCTTGGTGCAAAAAAGGATGAGGAACAGGTCAAGAAGCTGCATGAAGTTCATGGCAGTTTTATTAAAACTATTGATACCGCTGCAGGGAAAGGCGTTATGCACTGGAAAACTGTTGCCAGAAAAAAATCACGTATGGCGAAAAAGGTCAATGCATTTATAAATTCCTAGAGATGATGTTGAGGCCTTTTGAATAAAAAAGAAATAGTTGATCGGCTTGTAAAAAAGAGCGGAATAAAGAAACGGGAGATCGACTTTATCATAGATGGTTTTCTCGAGCATATTCTTATGAGCGTTGAAAATGGTGATAAGGTTGAGATAAGGGGTTTCGGGACATTCTACAAGGCTGAGCGCAAACAGCGTAAAGTCTATTCCCCTATCGCCGGTAAACATTTAGACCTACCAGAAAAAACGGTATTGGCATTTAAAGCGAGTAAGAAAACTGAAAAAGCAACACCGAAGGGCGCTTAGCTCAGCTGGGAGAGCATCTGCCTTACAAGCAGAGGGTCACAGGTTCGATCCCTGTAGCGCCCAAAGATAAAAAAGTGAAAAGGGAGGGTATTGATACAATACCCTCTTATTTTTTGATAATGCAAAAAAAGAACACAACAAGGGGTCTATTCCAATCTCCCATACAAAAGGTACTATTGAGCTTCATCCTGTTGATTCTGACTGGAGCATTTCTTCTTATGCTTCCCATGTCAACATACAAAGGAATAAGCTTTATAGACGCTCTTTTTACATCCACATCAGCAGTATGCGTTACGGGACTCATAGTGCTGGACACGGCAAAGGATTTCACTTTTTTCGGGCAACTGATCATTCTCGTCTTGATACAGTTCGGCGGTCTTGGAATCATGACCTTCTCTATTGCCATACTGTCCCTCGTCGGGGGTAATCTTTCCATAAAATGGAGGTTTACCTTTGAATCCTTTTATAGCGATATCAAAAAGCTGCCAATAAAAAGTATTTTAAAAAGAATAGTTTTTTATACATTTCTGCTTGAGGCGATTGCCGCCCTCATTCTGCTGACACAATTTTACAAGAAATTCAGCTTTTTCGATGCCTTGTGGCATTCGGTTTTTCATGCCGTCAGCGCCTTCTGTAATGCTGGTTTTTCAACTTTTTCTGAAAACCTTGTTGAGTATTATAATAACAGTATAATCGTTCTCACCGTATCTTTTTCCATTATCCTGGGAGGCATCGGATTCCTTGTGCTGACGGAGCTGGCACGGGTTAGGATTAAGAATACGAGGTTATTCTTTACGCAATTCTCATTACATGCCAGATTTGTCCTGCTTGCAACCGTAATGCTCATATTTTTGGGAACTATTGTTATCCTCCTGTCGGAATGGAATTTTGCCCTAAAAACTGTTGATCTGAAAAATAAGTTCCTTATCGCTTTTTTCCAATCGGTAACATGTCGAACTGCCGGCTTCAATACGGTTGATATTGCCATACTACGAGAGAATACTCAGTTCTTTATGCTGTTTCTGATGTTTGTCGGCGGTTCACCAGGATCTATTGCCGGGGGTATTAAAACAACAACGATGGCTGTAGTTATCCTGCTTCTCTATAATAAATTCCTTGGGAAGAAGGATATCGTTTTATGGGGACGTGCCCTGGAAGAGGACATGGTGGACAAAAGTTCTTTATTGTTTCTGCTCGGACTTTTTTTTATATGTATTGCGACCTTTTTGCTGTTGACTATGGATAGCTATGCACATAAAAATTCTTTTCTCGCAGTTATATTCGAGGTGACTTCAGCCTTTGGGACGGTTGGGCTCTCAATGGGTATAACCTCAAGTGTTTCCTTTACCGGAAAATTGATATTATGCCTGGTAATGTTCGTGGGGCGACTGGGTCCCTTGACGCTTATAATGGCATTGACAAATACGAAAAAGGATATTAATATCCAATACCCTTCAGAACATATAATGATTGGATAAAAGATGAAAAAGTTTATTGTTATCGGACTGGGAAATTTTGGATATAACGTGGCGTATTCCCTTGTGGAAAGCGGCTGTGAAGTACTGGGTATGGATACCGATCGTGAGGTCGTACAAAAAGCCAAAGATAACATAAGCCATGCGATTATCGGTGATGCCTCCAATAAGGAGGTTCTGGAATCGCTGGCTATCAAGGACTTTGATGGGGCTATCATAAGCATAGGACAGGACATGGCTTCAAGTATTCTCATTTCTCTCTACATCATCGAGATCGGGATTCCCCGTATTATCGTACGAGCGGTAACGGAGGATCATGGGAAAATACTAAAAATGATCGGTGTTACGGACGTAGTTTTCCCTGAAAGGGATATGGCCATAAGAGTGGCCAACAAGCTGGCCATGCGAAACGCCATGGACTACTTTCCCATAGCCGAAGACTATGGTGTTCTGGAGGTAAATCCTCCCAGGAGTTTTATCGGACAGACATTGAAGGACCTTCAGATCAGTACCCGGTACAAATGTCAGATTATCGGAATAAAGTATCAGAATGATGAAGACGCGACAAAGAATCTAACCGGAGTCAGTGGAAAGATAAAGGCTGTCCCGACTGCAATGGATGTAATTACAGATGATTCTGTGATGATTGTTTTCGGAAAAAATTCGGATATTGAGAAACTGCAATCATTGGATTGATAAAAAAGGCCTCATTTTTCAAAGATGAAATTCCATTCCTTCATAAGCAATGTCAATATCAATTAATTCCTTCCTTTTTTTGTCCATTGTCATATAAGTCTTCGCATTTGATAAGACAGCCTCCAGTTTCTCGTCGCTGTAATCCGGATCATGGTGGAAGAGAACGAGCTTTTTCCCATTAAATCTGGTTACTATGTCAATAGCGATGGACGCGGATGAATGTCCCCAGTCAATTTTATTGATGGATTCGTCAAAAGTATATTGTGTATCAAATACGACTAAATCGGCATCAGAAAAAAAGTCTTTATAAGTGTTTATACGATCAATCTCGTCAATATTAAACTCGCAATCACTTGTAAAAACAAAAACCTTTCCGTTCTCCTCAATACGGTATCCGAAACATCCCCCCGGATGCCGCATACGTTTGTTTGTTATTTTAACGTTGTTAAGATAGAAATCATTCTCTTTTTCCAGGATGAAGAACTCCTTTGTGGCAAGCATATAATCCAGGTTCACTGGAAAATGAGAAAAGACCTGTTGGTATTCTATTCTATCACGAATGTCATCGAAGGGGGAGTAGATGTTGAAACGGTTACCCTCTACATAGAAAGGGAGGAAAAAAGGAATCCCCTGGATATGATCCCAGTGAGTGTGGGTAAAAAGCATATTTCCGATACCCCGCGCTTTACCGAAATCCCCCTTCATGAGTTCGATGCCAAGGTTTTTGATACCCGTCCCACCGTCGATGATGATTAAATCCCCTCCATCTGTCTGTATTTCAACACAGGTTGAATTCCCGCCATAGGTTCCCTTCAGCGAAAAAGGCAGAGAGGCAATGAAACTTTCAATGGCGTTTTCGGAAATAATATCCTTGGGAGTAGCCAGACTCAAGGCTCGTTTGATCTTGTCTTTGATATGATTATGTGTATGGGGAGTGGGTATTGAACCTCGTACTCCCCAAAATTTAATTTTCATAAACTGTTCCTAAGGGGGTCCCTATATATTAAATCGGGATGGATGTGTTTATTGAACCAAATTCAATTCTAAGGATAATAATAAATATATTCAAGAATAATTTGGTCATCTTAGAGAGTAAGTTGGTATTTTGCTGGGATCCGAGTGTTCAAACGAAATATAATTGACAATTATGTATATAATAATACATTATAACATAATATGTATGATATAGTACAGAATAATATAATATGTATTGATGAGGGGAAAAATGAAACTGGGGATTGATGCAGGAGCAAAATTTTTGAAAATTATTGAACTGGGGGATGATAGTGAAATAACCCAGACCGTTTACAGAGAACACCATGGTAGGCCGGAGAAACTTTTAGATGAGTTTCTATCCGATTATCCCAGCCAAGTGCCGGTCTGTTTCACCGGGATTTTTTCGGATTATCTCCATACTCTCCATCCCAAATCGGGGAAATTAAACGAGATCATGGCTGTCTCAGAGGCGCTGAAATGCCTTGATCTTCATTATAGATATGCAGTCCTTGTCGGTGCCGGTTCCATTCGGCTGGTCCGGTTTAATGATGAAGGAAATTTTGTTTCTTACAAAGAAAACAGTTTATGCGCGGCGGGGACCGGTTCGTTCCTTGATGAACAGATGTATAGGATGGGATTTGACTTCGATTCGATACCGGATTTCCACGAAATGGATGATGTCCCGGATATCGCAACACGATGTGCTGTTTTTGCCAAATCTGACCTTATCCATAGACAGCAGGAGGGTTTTACGCGTGATGTGCTGTGGGCGGGGCTTTGCAAGGGAGTGGTTAATACCATGCTGCAGTCAGTTTTCAAGGGAGATATCCCCGGAGAGAGTATTCTCTTCTGCGGCGGGCTCTTTCTAAACCCGCAAGTGCGTTTCTGGGTCGGGAAAGCTGTTCCCTTTCCCGTTTTCCATCCCCTGGGGCATGTTGTTCAGGCATTCGGATCTGCGTTATCTGCATCCATTGTAAATGATGAAGAAAGAGGATCTGTTGTGTTGATGGATGAAAATCGTCCAGAGGAAGAGTGCACTTCCCTGGTGTTGAAAAAATCTAAACTAACCGATGCAACCCCCTTCCGTGAATACATGATCGATGGGAATGAGGTGAGAGTTCATAAGGAGATTAATGGAACCGTAAATGCCTCCATGGGTATAGATGTCGGTTCCACCAGTACCAAGCTTGTCATAATCGACGGTGTCAGAAAGGACATATTGATGGATGTTTATGGTAAAACGGGAGGAGATCCCATAAAAGCCACCCGCAACCTCTTCCAGTCCATCAGGCAGCTGGAAGAATTCAATAATATTGAAATACACTGCTGCGGCACAACCGGATCGGGACGAAAACTCATCGGAGAACTGATCGGTGCTGATAAAATAGTAAACGAGATAACGGCCCACTATACCGGGGCATCCTTTTATGGAAAGGACATTGAGACGATCTTCGAGATCGGCGGTCAGGATTCGAAGTATATACGGGGGAGGCACGGGGCTGTTGTGGATTGCAACATGAATTTCGTCTGTGCGGCCGGGACCGGTTCCTTTATTGAAGAACAGGCACATCGACTGGGGTTTGATATCAGGGAGGTGGGGGATATCGTGTATGGTCTGAAAAGCCCCAGCACGTCCGATCGCTGTACGGTATTCATGGAGCAGGATATCAACCGGCTTCTTCGCCAGGGTGTTGCACGGGAAGAGGTGTTGGCAGGTGTTATTCGCTCGATTGCAAGGAATTACATCAATCGTGTAGTCGGATCAAGACCTGTGACGGGGGAGAAAATTTTCTTTCAGGGTGCAACGGCCAGGAATAAGGCATTGGTGGCAGCCTTTGAGCAGGTACTGGATAGGGAAATCATTGTGTCCCCCTATTGTCATGTTATGGGCGCCTTTGGTGCAGCGCTGTTGGCCCTTGAGGAAACCAAGGAGGGAAAAGGGAGGTTTTATGGCGTGGATGTGTTGGAGCAGAAGATTTTACTGGAATATGAACCATGCGATCAATGCACCAATCATTGCCGCATCACATCAGCCTTGTTCGACAATGGTCGTAAAATTTCCTGGGGATATCTATGCGGCAAGGAAAGCGGTGATGCGAGAAGGAAGGGAAAGGGTAAGGATTTCCTGGGGGTTGTCCTGAAAAACATGGATCAGAACATCCTGCAGCACTCGAATCATAATGAGTATGACTCTTCCACTATCGATCAAGTACCCAGTGTTCCTGACATGAAAGTCGGTATACCAAGAGTGTTGTCCTATTACTCATATTATCCCCTCTGGAATACCTTTTTCCGGGTGTTGGGGTGGGAGACTATCGTCTCTGGTAAATCCGATAGTGCTTTAAAAGAGATGGGGATTAAGTCCACTCGGTCTGAATTTTGTTTTCCTATTAAATTGAGCATGGCTCATGTTCAGGATTTTCAGGAGAAAGAGTCTGATGTTATTTTTTATCCAACCATAATCAGTGAGGAAAAACAGAATAATGGAATGCCGCGGGTCTTTTGTCCCTATGTCATCTCCTTCGCCTCCCTGGCAGACGATACTTATTCTCTGGGAAAAAAGATTCTATCCCCCGTGATCGACTTCCGCCAGACGGGAAATAAAATTGTTAAACAACTTCAGGATGCTTTCAGGACTTTTAATGTCAAACCGGATAAAATTGAACGGGCATATCGTAAAGGTATGGAATCCATGAAAACCTTCCATGCCCAGAATGCATCACTGGGAGCACAGGTTTTTGATGAGATCAATGAGAAGGGCAGGACGGGGATAGTCTTTATGGGCCGCCCATACAATCTTTATGATAGGATAATTAATCTCGGGCTTGTTGAAAAATTCAGAGAAGAGGACTGTATCACATTCCCTTATGAACTACTTCTGAAACATGTGCAAACAAATGATGAAATAGAACATATCTACTGGAACTATGGGGAAAAGATACTCAATGCTGCCCGAGAAATACAGAAGCGGGATAATATCTATCCGGTCTATTTTACCAATTTTTCCTGTGGTCCAGATTCCTTCATCCTGAGCAGATTTGAGAAGATCATGTCGGGGAAACCCTATCTTATCATTGAGCTGGATGAACATGCCTCTGAAACCGGGTATCTGACTCGCATCGAGGCGTTTATGGATGTACTAAGGATTGACCGTCGACAGAAAAATGCCAGGTCAGTACAGGAGAAATTCTTTCGACACAAATGGAGAAACAGGGAGAGAAAACTGTGGATACCTCAGATGCATGAGGTTTCCAGCAGGTTGTTCGCGGCGGGCTTCAGGGCTTGGGGTTTCGATGCTGAAGCCCTGCCTCTGGAAAACCTGGATTCCTTTGACATCGGAAGGCGGGCCATTCGGGGCAGTGAGTGTCTGCCTGCCTGTACGACCATCGGAACCTTCCTTCATAAAATGAAGGAATTGGATGCTGATTCCCGGAAGCATGCCCTGTTTATGCCTACGGCTGAGGGTCCTTGCCGCTTCGGACAGTATTCGGTACTTCATCGGGATATATTGGACCGCTGTGGATTTGCTGATGTTGATATCTTCTCACCTTCGTCTGTAAATTCCTATATGGGCATGCCCAACAGCCTGAGGAGCTATCTCTGGGACATTGTTATTTCTTCGGATATGCTCATGAAAGCTCTCTGCCGCGTACGTCCCTACGAACGAAAGCCAGGAGAAACGGATTCTCTTTTTATGCAGATCATGGATGAAGCGGAAAGAGTTATCGAAGCGAAAGGGGATATCACAAGTGAATCAGTTCGTATGATTAGCAGGATATTTGATGTTCCCAGGAAGGATGTCGTAAAACCACTGGTGGGTATAGTCGGGGAAATCTATGTACGAAGCAACCCTTTCTGTAATGACCGTCTGATTCGAAGGATAGAAACCGGAGGAGGTGAGGCCTGGCTTTCCCCTCTGTCAGAGTGGATTCTCTACACCGCATGGTGTGAGAAGTATTTCACCTTCTGCGACAGCAGTAATTTTTTCAAACAGTTCTTCGTCCATTTGAAGACAGAATATTTATTTAAAAGAATGCGGACCCTGGAGCATGGTCTGGAGGCATTCCTCAAGGGTCGTATGGAGCCGGAGATCGGGGATATCCTGGAAACGGGAAAGGAATACCTTCCCCTTAGGTTTGAGGGGGAAGCCATCCTTACTATAGGCAGAACGATAAAGTTTTTGGAAGGCGGAGCTGCAATGGTTGTCAATTGTGCACCGTTCGGTTGCATGCCGGGAAACATCACCAATTCCTTTTTTTATAAAATCCAGGAAGATTGGAAAAAACCGATCGTGACTCTTTTTTATGATGGGGAGTGTGATGTCAATAAAACCGTTGATGTATACCTGGGTAATATATTGAAAGGCATGAACGATGATAGGAAGGCGATGGTGAAGGGTATGTGATGTGATAAGCGTTCCCCGTTTTATAATGCCGGTTCCTGTTGCTCAAATTTAATTATCATTTAGCAATAAAATGAGATTGACATATTACAGACGGGAGTGTTTTTGGATTAAAATCCTTCTGGAGGTCAATATGGCGTTTAAGATTACAGATGCTTGTACATCTTGCGGAACCTGCTCTGATGAGTGTCCTGTCAATGCTATCAGTGAAGGTAAAGATAAGTATGTTATCGATCAGGATACCTGCACGGAATGCGGAACATGTGTAGATGTATGTCCTGCTGAAGCGATTGTTGAAGTATAAATAGTATCCAGGGCTGTGCTCTTTCTCAGGTACAGCCCTGAAACACCCTTCCAGTCTGGCTCCTTCGGCTCTATGCAGCTATATTAACTATCTAATAATCCTGAAAAATAAGAAATTATTTGACAAGCCGCTGTTCATCCTTCATATACAGGCAATGGAAATTTTTGTGTTGATGTTTATTCGATTTTATAGTGTAAGATCCGTGAATGTCTTCCTGATGATTGTGGAAAGAAAGAAATCCAAATATTGATGATACTATCTTATTAATCAGATAAATGATGAGGTTAGCGTGAACTATATTAACAAGATCCTATCCTGGATCATGAACCATAAGTTGTTCGTTTTCTTCTATCTCCCGCTGATAATGGTCTTTCTTTTGGGAATGTATACGGGTTTCGTGTATCTTGGCTGGACCAGTGATAAAGAAAAGGCACTGGATAAACTGAAGAAGTATAAAATGCTCATCGATCAAACGGAGGACCTTAAGGCCGGCTATGTATACAAATACAGCCAGGTGGATTTGTCGGCCAAGGTTGTGGATATTCCTACGAGGATATATGATAGAAACAATGAAATAATAGGGGAATTCTTCGAACAGAAAAGGGAAATCGTACCTTTTAACCATTTGCCTAAATATCTGATTAATGCCGTTGTGGCCAGCGAGGACAGGGAATTCTATAAACACAAGGGAGTTAGCTTCAAAGGCATCATGCGGGCGATGGGTAACAATATAGTCCATTTAAGGGTAGTACAGGGGGGGAGCACGATTACACAACAGCTGGCTAAAGTGCTCTTCACGGATATGGAAAGAACCATCCGTCGTAAAATATATGAAGCCTTTTGCGCGGTGGAGATTGAAAAACGTTATGATAAGCAGGATATTATCCTGATGTACCTGAATTTGATCTACTTCGGTAATGGGGCCTATGGAGTAGAGTCAGCCTCCAAAATGTTTTTTGGAAAAACAGTTCAGGAGTTGAATGAAACTGAATGTGCCATGATCGTTGGTACGATATCCAACCCGCTTATCTATTCACCCTTGACCAATCTAAATAACTCAATCAAGAAAACAAGACGTATAATGAAATCCATGGTCGATGCCGGATACATTAAAAAAGGCCGAGCCGATTATCAGTTTAAAAAGTTTCTTCAGAAATGGAATGTAAAATTTGATTCCAAAAACCGGGCGGAATCTTCGCTGATTGGAAGTTTTTTATACAGTTCCTACAGAATAAATCGGGCACCCTTCTTTAACGAGCAGATCAGAAGAATCCTAGTGGAAAAGTTTGGTGAAGATGTGGTGAAGAAGGGAGGGTTGAGCGTTTATACAACTATTGACGGTGCTAGGCAGGATCAGGCTTATAAGTATCTGAAGGACGGGATAGCCCGGCAGCGCCAATATATGCTCAAGCGATTATCAAAGAAGACATTGGCAAATCCGGCGGATGTGGAGGGTTCTCTCATATCCCTGAATCCCTATACCGGGGAAATCATATGTTATGTCGGGGGGTACAGTTTTTCAGCGGAAAATCAGCTGGATTGCGTGGCGCAAATCAATCGGCAGCCAGGTTCATCATTCAAACCGATCATATACACAGCAGCCATCGAGAGCAAGGAAATCACACCTTCAACGATCATGGTGGATGAAAAAACCAAATTTGAGCGAAATTACATGCCTAAAAACTATGATGGGAAGTATCATGGGAGAGTGATCATACGTTATGCCATAGCGCAGTCTATCAATGTTGTGGCAGTGAAGGTCTTAAAAGCAATCGGCTATAACCGGGTGATGGACATCATTCAAAAATCGCTAGGACTGAGCGACAGTGACATGAATAAGCGCTTTGGTAGAACTCTTTCACTAGCCCTGGGAACCTATGAAATTTCTCCCCTGGAAAATGCTATACTTCATTCCGTAATTCACAATGGTGGAGACTATATCAAACCGTACGGTATAAAATATGTAAAGGATTACAATGGAAACGTTGTATGGAGTTATGAGGAAGATATAAAATCCCAAACGGCGGAAATGCGGAAAAAGCTTGGGAAGATTATTGATCCAATAGCCTGTGCCATCACGGTTGATATGATGAAAGGGGTGTTTCAGGAAGGAGGAACGGCAGCCTTCACGGTGAAAAAGCGATCACTCCTTTTTCCGATTGCTGGGAAAACGGGGACAACCTCAAAATATTACGATGCATGGATTGCAGGGTATACACCAGATATGGTTACGATAGTCTGGCTGGGCAACAAAAAAGGATCCATCACGCTGGGGGGAGGCAGAGGCGGCGCCGTCATTGCTGTACCGGTCTGGATCAATTTTATACAGAGTATATACCGTGATCATTTGCCAGGGAACTTCCTTACCCCGGATGCCGGTATTTCCAGACAGACGATCTGCCTCGATTCCGGAATGGTTCCCAGAGAGGAAGGGCTTTGTCCCAGGGTGGTTCGAGATCAATTGTACTATTCCGGTACAGAACCCGGGGATTATTGCCCTCTTCATCAACGGGTAGTGGAACAGGCAGCTCCGACTCCGACAGAAAAGAGGTAAGCATATGCGATCTAAAAAATACATCCGATTATTGCATCATAGCATTATTATTCTTATAGCGATGTCAGGACTCTCCTTCCAGTGGCCCCTGGAGGAGAGTATTGTAACATCGACATTCGGAGAGTCACGATGGGATCATTACCATGATGGAATGGACATCGTTTCAATGAAAAACCAGGTCTGCTCCATGGGGGACGGGAATATAGCATATTTCTGGGATAAATCCATATTCCCTCTCGACAAATATCCCGGAGGGGGCAACTACATGGTGCTCGAGCATAAAACAGATTTGTATTCGGTGTATATGCACCTTGATGATGGTTTGAAGATCCGCAAACATTTTAAAGCAGGAGACATTATCGGCACTAGTGGAAATACCGGTCATTCCTTTGCCAGGCACCTGCATTTTTCCCTGCTGAATATTGTAAAGAAAAGTTCCTATAACCCTCTCATGTATCTCAGTAAGATCGATGATGAAAAGAAACCGCAAATTATGGAGTTAATGATACGTATCGGTGACCGGTATACTGTTATCAGGGAAAACGGCGATATCCGTCTGACGAAGCATTATCCTCTCCTGGTCAACATCAGGGATTCCATAAAGGGGCGTGAGAATGTGGGGATATATAAACTGTCTGTTAGCCATAATGACAGATCTGTACTTAATGTTAAGTTTGCGGAGATATCATACTCAAAAAAGGGATTGACAATTTTAAATAAAACCTATGATGATTTATATGACGTTAAAGGATATTATAAAATTAATGATATCCGTTATATCGATGGATTGAACAAAGTCACTGTGACCGCCTCAGACTACAATGGTAATGAATTCATTAAAGAATTCCAGTTTAACGTGAAACTTGACATGGAATTGAACTAACCTTTCAATATTCGAACTACTCTGACGATCATGATCATGCAGATTTCTGGAGCGAAGAATTGGACAACCTGTTATCGCATGTAAGACGCAAAAAGAATATCAAACAGAACGATATGGCTAAGGCTGTCGATGTTTCGCCTTCTTATCTGTGCAAGGTCGAGAAGGGTTTGCAAAAACCTTCTCGAAAGTTTAAGCAGGCCTGTGCAAGATTCTTGAATGTTTCTGTTAACGTCCTGTTTCCGGAAAAGCATGCCGATGAGAAGATTCAAAAAATCAATCAGGGTTTCAAGAATAAACTTTGGAGTATTCGAAAGGAAAGAAAGATGAAACAATACGAGCTGGCACGGCTCCTGAAATGCTCCCCCTCATATCTATCAAAAGTTGAAAAAGGGCTTCAGGACCCAACGGATAAGTTTAAAAAAAACTGTGCCAAGATCCTCAAGATCAAAGAAGTCGAAATCTTTTCCTGATCATGTCCCCTTTTTATCACTTACACCATTATACGATATTGAGCATCGATGGATAGAATGACCCTCGATGTCCTCATATTATTGGTTTTTCTGGTTCTGTCAGGTTTTTTTTCCGGTTCGGAAAGCGCTCTTTTTTCCTTAACAAAAGCTGACATTCACAAATATTCCTCTTCGAAAAGCAGGCGGGGGAAGCTCATCGCTCTTTTGATGGCCAAACCCTACAGTATCTTGACAACAATCCTGATCGGCAATCTTTTCGTTAATCTTGTTTCATCAGCCATTTCAGCAAAAATCCTTCTCGGCATATGGGGGAAATACGGGCATTTTATTTCAATTATGATTCTAACTCCAATCATCGTTGTGTTTTGTGAGATTACACCCAAGCTTATAGCTCTTAATGATAATGTGCGTTTTTCGAAGCGAATCATCGCCCCACTGAATCTTTTCCATAAGCTCTTATGGCCTGTACGGGTGATACTGATTTTCTTCATCGATCGGATCGTCCATCAGGCGAAGCTGCATCCTGATAAGGAACAGAGAATTACTGAAGAAGAACTGGATGCCGCTATTATGATGAGTGCCAAAGAGGGGGTTATCAATCAGGAAGAGGGACTGTTTCTGAAAAATGTTCTTCGATTTTCCAAGAAGGAAGCATTGAATGTCATGATACCCCGGAACAAAGCTGTTTTCATCCCATACGGCGCTACTGTGAAGGATGCCATGAAAATATTTTCTCAAACCGGTGCCGTGAGGGCTCCCGTATTTAAGAAGGATTTGGATAATATCGTTGGTGTTCTGGATGCCCGTGAACTTCTGCCGTATGTGTTGGGTTATAAGAAGGCAAAAAACATTAATCGGTTTTTATATGATATCTCTCATTATCCCGGATCCAAGGAATTGGGAGAACTGCTCAATGATTTTCTTCAGAAGAAAATTCAAATAGCTGTTGTGGTAGACGAATACGGAGGAACTGCTGGGGTGGTTACTCTTTCTTCCATCATATCGGAATTGATTGGGCGTGATCACGTTCAATGGGAGAACAGAAGAAAACCAGAAATTAAAAAATTGGATGATTATACTTCTATGATTTCCGGTGATATGCAGATCGATGACTTCAATGTGAATTTTCATGAGACCCTCGCAAGTACGGAAACTGAAACAGTGGGCGGATATGTAATTGAAAAACTTGGACATCTGCCTCGGAGATCCGAGGAACTGGAGATGGAAAACTACACCCTTCGTGTGAAGTATGTAAGAAAAAACAGGATTGAGTCCATCGAGGTAATCTGGAAAGCCGCTCTCGAATCCAGTAAAGGAGAAGGGGAATAGCGCAGGTGTATCTATCCTATGAAATATTCATTTTCTTTTTTATGGTGTTATCTGCGTTCTTCTCTGCAACGGAAACATCAATAATTTCGGCAGACCGTATCAGGTTGAGGGCATCGGCCGAAAAAGGAAATCTGCGGGCAAAGCGCTCCCTTCAGATTATTGAGCATATTGAGGATGCCGTAGGGATGACCCTTATCGGTAACAACATCGTCAATATCGCATCTGCTGCCTTTATAACCTTTCTTGCGGTCAAGCATTATGTGATGAGTGAGTCAAGTATACTCATCATATCTACCATACAGACGGTTGTATTTCTGATCTTCTGTGAAATTATGCCAAAAATCATTGGCCGAGCTAAAGCTGATGCCTATATCATGTTCTTTTCGACCCCCATCAGTTTCCTTATATTCATATTGAAACCGGCCATACGCATATCGCTTCTCATCACATTAAGATTAAATAAACTTTTCAAATTCGATCTGGCAAGGCGTACGCTTATTAAATCTAGGGATGAAATGGGAGTTCTCTTTAACCTTGGAGAGAGTGAGGGTATCATAGATAAGAGCCATCAAGTCTTCGTGGATGAGATATTGTCTCTGCATGAGGTTACTGCATACGAGGTTATGACGCCGATAATCGATGTTGTTTCCATTGAAAAAAGACAGCCGATCAAGAGCCTGGTCAATCTGATCGGGAAAACGCGCTATTCCAGGATCCCCGTGCATGAAGATCGAGTGGATAATGTTATCGGATATATTTATTACAGGGACTTACTTGAAAGAAAAAAGTTGAGAAGGATTGAGGACATTCTCAGGAAACCCTATTTCGTGCCAACAACGAAGAAAATTAATGAAATCTTCCAGGAGATGTATCAGGATAAACTGCCGCTGGTATTTGTCGTTAATGAGTTCGGCGGCGTTGAAGGTTTGATCACTACAGAAGACATCGTGGAAGAACTTGTGGGTGAAATACAGACACGGGATCATGCTAATCACGACCTGATCAAGAAGATCAATAAAAGACGTTTCCGCATCCACGGCAGCATTGATATTGATTTTTTCCAGAGACGTTTCAACATCACTATCGAAAAGAAGGGATTCGAAACCCTGGCCGGTTTTATTAACTACAAATTTGGTAAAATCCCGGTCAAAGGAGATAAGATCAAATATCACGACCATATAATGATTATCGATGAAGCTACTGATAAATCTGTGGAAATGATCATTCTCGTATTGCCACAGAAAAAGCAGTAACTCACTCCGGGACAATCATTGGTCCCATATCCTTTCTCCCGCCCATCACATGAATATGCATATGCCAGATAACTTGACCGCCGGCGGCGCCATTGTTGATTATGACTCTGTAACCGTCTTTGTCAATACCGGTAATGCGGGCCACATCCTTAACCCCCTGAAAAAGATCACCGATGATATGGATATTGTTTTGATTAAGATCCTCAATGGTTTTGATATGTTCCTTGTGTATCACGAGAACATGCACGGGGGATTGGGGATTGATGTCCCTGAAGGCATAGATCTTGTCAGTTTCTAATACCTTCTGCGAGGGGACCTTGCCCTCAATGATATCGCAAAATAAGCATCCCATAATCTAACCTCTTCTACGGTTTTTATCCATGACAATTGTCTGGTTGCGTAATATTTCCAATGGTAAAAGCCCATCCTTATAATAATCGAAGGATTTCAGTAATTTTAGTGTCAAAAGAGTGATCTTGTCAAAACAAATTTCTGGCACCCGAGTTGTGATAAAAATCATCAGCATGAAATATGTTTAAACATTGACATACATAAGAAAAATGTGATAACATTTATTCACATTATGATGGGTAAGGAATAAAGATGTCTCTCGATAGACGAGAAGAAGAAAACCTGCTTTACCGGCTTCTCCTGGAGCATTCAGAGGAGGAGATATCCCTCTTCATCGAATCCATTTCCACTGGTATCAAACGAATCTTTGAAATCGATGGAATCGGCATCGCTTTCAGAGTAGATAAAATTGAGGAGCTTTATAAAATTCAATACATCCATGATTTGCCTGAAGATTTCCTTGGTTCAGAATACAGGCATCTCCATGATAATACAATCCATTTCCTTCAGAATTCGGTAATGGTTAAGGACTATATCCTTAAAAATAACTCTGATTACCTTTCCATTAGAGACGAGTATCAGGATACTGCGGTATTGCTTTTCCAAAAGCGAAATCATCCAAACCCCGATATGACAGGCTTTATAAACTATTTCGCGGCATATCTAAACAAGAAAAAATGCAAACCCCTGGAAAAATGTATCGAGTATGAATTGGCTCGATACCGCGATTTTTTCTGGAATACATCATCTGCTCTCATGTTTGTGGATACGGGGGGAACGCTGACTGAGGTCAATCCATCGGCAAGATTGCTTCTGGGTTATGCAGAGAAAGCGGAAGGTCGTGATGATATAATAGGTATAAGTTTTACGCAGATCGTTCATGGGGATGATACTAAAAAAATCGGAGCGCTGTTCTCAGATATGTATTCCCGGCTGCGCCTAATGAAGCAGCAGAAACTGGCCCAGGGAGCTAGCATCCCGGATCTGATGATAGCCGCCAGGGAGGAGGGGCTCGGGCCTGTGGACATAAGAGTGGTCACTGCGGAAGGATATAAAAGGGATATATCGCTTTTCGTTAGACCCAGAATCAACCAGGAGGGCAGGATCGCGGGATCGTTCTGTACCTTGGCAGATACATCGGAGTTGCATATTACAAGAAAATCTCTTAAGGAGAACGAGGAGAAGTATAAGATACTTTTCGAAACTGCGCCGGTATTTTCCATGCTACTGGATAGAGAAGGGAACATTATTGAGGTAAACAACAATGTTGTAGAGAAATATGGTTATTCATCCTACGAGAAAAGAATCAATTTCAAGGACTTCGTCTACGAAGAGGATATTGAGCACTCTATAGGGCTTTTTATTGACCTCTATAATAGCGCTCATGTGCTGAGCACTTCTTGGGAGTGGGAGCGGTTGAAGCTTGATGAAGAGTATAGAACCATGTGCTATCGTGACTTGATACATCTCAGCATACGGGATGAGCATATTCGAATTTACGATCAGGAGAGGAATCATGTTTATAATGTTGAATTCAGCGCCAGGCTGGTTGTGGATAAGGAAAGCCTCGATATTAAGGGAACGATAATTACCGCGGTTGATGTAACACAGCGAAAGATGCTGGAAAATCGCCTCAAGGAATCAGAGGAGAAATACAGAGAGATTTTTAAATATGCCCCCATATTCTCCGTGCTGGCTGACATGGAGGGCTATGCCATTGAGTTGAACTACAAGGCCCTGGAATCCTATGGCCTCTACAATAGTCAGGCTCGAATGAGATATTCTGATTTCGTATACGATGAAGACAGGCATAAGGTGTTTGTGCTATTCACAGATATGTACAGAGAGGCATCGAATATTCGAAAACTTTGGGAAAACGAAAAGAGAATATCCCGTGAAGAATGTTACCGTCTGCTGAGGGATGTAGGCATAAAAAATGAACCAATTCGCCTGGTGAGCAGGGATGGAATGAGGATTTTCGAGTCGGAGTTCAATGCGAGCCTATGGATCAGGGAATCTGATTTGACTATTCAGGGAGCCCTGGTGACTTCTCTGGATGTTACGGAAAGGAACAGGCTGAAGAGGGAACTCGAAGAGTCGGAGAAGAAATACAGAGGATTGGTAGAAGAGAAGATAAGGGATATAATATTTACTCTGGACAGCGCAGCGAGATTTGTAACGGTCAATAAGAACATCATGGACAAACTGGGTTTTTCGCAAAGCGCCCTAATCGGCAAGGAGATCTCAAATATTATCTACGAAGGGATAAAGGACCGTGACCGGATTAACCGCTCAACCTTTATGGAAAATATCAACAAGGTACTGACCGAAGGCATGGTGGATGTGAGGTTTAAAGCTCTCTGCAAACATAATTTTCTTGGGGAAGCTGTCGCACTTCAGTTTAAACTGGACCCGGTTTTTTCGGAGGGCGTCGTGAGTGGGGTCATGGGTTTTGCTTCTGAGATATCGGATGATCCCCTGCGGGAGTATTTGAAAATTGAGAATGTGGTCTATGAGATTGACAACCGTCTGACCACGGTTGATGAAATGAGTTATCGAATAACAAGGGATCTTCAGAAATATTTCGATCAAGAAAAGGTGGGACTTGTACGGCTGGGACTGAGAGAGATCATCATAAATGCCATCGAGCACGGGAACCTGGAAATAAGCTATGAAGAAAAAACCCAATCGCAGGCAGAGAACACATTCAATACCCTGATCAAGGCAAGACAGTCAGAAGCGGCCAATCTGGGTAAAAGAGTACGCATTGAGTTCTGGCTGGGTGAAGAGAAGGCTTGGTATAAGATAAAGGATTCGGGCACCGGTTTCGACTATCAGAAATTATTGCAAAAGACACTCCTGGATATAAACAGTCAGCAGCTTCTGCACGGAAGGGGAATCCTGATGGCTAAGGAGATCTTTGATGGGATTCAATACATGGGGAACGGTAATGAAGTGATATTGACGGTTTTGCTGAAAAAAAGGAATTAATTGTCTATACAGGATCTTACCCGGGTATAATATTTGCAGTACGATGCAATCAGCCGATGTGGTCTCGCAATACAATAGTTTGTAACAAATTAAGGAAAGATATGTCTGATTCTACGGATATTGATGTTATTAACAGAATACTGAAAGGGGATACGGAAGCCTATTCAGAGATTGTGAAAAAATACCAGGATCGTGTTTTTAGATATGTGAGTTACAGGATGAACAATTATGAAGTGGCCCTGGATATTACACAGGATATATTTCTGGTTGTTTACGAATCCCTGGCATCCTTTAGAAGGGAGGCGGCTTTTTCGACCTGGATGTACAGCATTATGATCAACTATTGCAGGAACTATCGGAAAAAAGAGGAAAGGATGAATCAGGTTTCCCTGAATCGTCTTGTGGGTGAAGAGGAATACGAGATGCAGCTCCCAGATGAGCGCCAGACTCCTGAACAGGATGTGATCAACCGGGACTCCCTTAGGATCGTTACGGAAGAGCTCTATCAGATGCAGGATGATTATAAGGAAATTATAATCCTGAGAGATATTGAAGGGCTTTCCTACAATGAGATTGCCAAAACTCTGGGTATAAGCCTTGCCAATGTCAAGGTTCGTATACATAGGGGGCGTGAAGCCTTGAAAAACAGACTGCAGAAAAGAGGTCTTCTACAATGAAGGAGCATTTGTCCTTTAAACAGCTTTCCGAATATAATGAAAAAACACTGATTTCCGCTGCTGACTATCAAACCATTGAAAAGCATCTTGAGGAATGTCCTGTTTGCAGAATGGAACTCGATAAGATCAGAGATATGCTGCAGATGCTTGCGGGTTTGAAAGATTTTATCGGGAGCCCTGCGGGTGACCTTACCCCGGAAATCATCCGGCAGATAAAGGAAAAGGGCCATCCCCATTTCTCTCAACAATACCGATGGAAAAGGTATTTGCCAGCAGCTGCTTCCGCAGCTTCCATTGCTATTATCACGAGCTATCTGCTTTTCCCCTCATCTGATAATGGGCAGCCTCCCGTATCGCAAACGGCTACTCAGTATGAAGCGGGCGGCAGGGCGAAAAGGGGCG
>CALCJG010000335.1 GCA_937967705.1 uncultured Spirochaetia bacterium | reverse complement strand
CCTTCCCGTCCACCGAACACACCCGTTCCCGGGCTATGCCACTACCCAGTTCAACAAGGGAAACACGACCCGGCGGATTGACGGTTTTGCTGGGAATGTCGTCGTATATCAATAAAATATGGTCATTTGAGGACCATTTCAACAAATAATCCTCTTTCTCTTACAGCGCCCTGAGATACTCCTCCAGATGGTCAATCACCCCCCCCTGTTCCTCATCGGTCCAGCGGAGGCGGACATGCCACTCCTCCCGGCCGTCGAGGCTCACGAAGAGGCTGAGCCCCTCCTCGTAAGGGAGAAAACCCGAACCCAGGAAGAACCACTCTTCCCCGGCAGGATGGGGATCGCCGTCATAATCCCAAAACTCCCGGATGACGCGGTAGCGCCCGCCGGGGTTCAATAAACGGAAACCCGGATGTTTCCCCCGATACGTGCCCTCCGGCAACGGTCCGTACATAAGCCCCTCCTTTCCTTATCCTCTCAGGGAGCGGAATTTCTCTCACCTGTCGAGGATAATTCCGTTCCGGCCTGATACCTGTTCCAAAACAGGAAGGGAGGCTCCTTCCGAAGCCTCCCGTTTTCAACCACTCCTCAGGACCGGAGCCTATTTCGTGGCTCCTCCCTCCACCCGGGATTTAAGGCCCTTGCTTTCGATCTGATAGACGATCTCGCAGTTGTCGTCCTTGTCATAGGTGGATTTTACGATGGTGCCGCCCTTGACGGTTCCGCCGAACTCCTTGGCCACCGCCACGCCGGTGGAAGCGTAATCCACGGCCCCTGCGGCCCCTTCCAGACGAGCGCCCACGAACTTCTCGATGATGCGCTTCTGCGCCATGATGAGAGCGGCTTCCTTGGCCGTTCCGCGGCGCTGAACCTTGTTAGAGAGGCCCGGCTTGGGAACACCGGTGGCCGTAACCCTGAAGATATCCGGGGTCACCCAGCCCTCCGTTATGAAGCTGTCCCCCTTGATCTCTCCCCCCATGGTGGAACGGCAGGCGCTGAAGGAGAGAGCCAGCAGGGCTATAAAAAGAGACAGTGCAATTCGTTTCATGATGCATCCTCCGATCAGGTAGTTTCTGTGAACATGTTCTACTTAGACGACGGTTCCGGAAAATCCGAAAAAAAAATTCCGCATTTTCCCTTCCCGGCGTCTAATACTTTCAGGGATGCAGGAATTTTCCCCTGAAAGGAGCGGGGAGATTTGATGAAAATTGTTGAAATGACCGGGGATGACTGCTTATTATATCCTTATAGAGAAGCGAGGCATGACGCCGTTTCCGCGAAAACTATCATGAGGCAGAAAAACCGCAGCATCGGAGGCCAAGAGCCGTCCCCGTCCGGAGAGGAGGAACTACTGCCAGGTACCCTCACCGATGAGGGCATCTTGGAGGTGATCTACCGGGATTACCGCGACTATCTCTATTCCATCGCTTTCGCAAAATGCCGCCTGGCGGGGCTGGAGCGGGAGAACGCCGACGACTGCTTCACGGAGATCATTCTGAAGCTCAGCGAGAACGGATGCGGCCGGATCAGGAAATTCCGGGGGGAGTCGAGCCTGAAGACCTACCTGACCGTCCTGGCCCGCAACCTGGCGGCGGATTACATAAGGCATATCCGGAGGAGCCGGGTCGTGGCGGATTCCCTGGAGGAATATGACGAACTGGGGGGCGTGGAGGCCTTTCTCGGGGAGGAGATGCCCGGGACGACCCCGGAGGAGCAGTATCTCCGAAAGGAGGGGGGTGATGTCGTCCGCCGGGCGCTCACCCTCATCGAGCGTCAGATTGACCGCCTGCCCCCGGAGGAGAAGCTCCTGGTGGACCTCAGGATGCGGAAGAATCTCTCCTACCGGGAGATAGACGAGTTTCTGGGAATCGACAACTCCCGCTACCGCCTGTCGCGCCTGCTGGGAAGACTGAAGAACAGCCTCGATGAGAGCACCAGGAAATCCCTGGAGGAAATCATTACGGAGGGGGATTATGGGTACAACAACGTATAAACCGTCATACCGGGCCCCGGGCCCGGGGAGAGAGAGGAGCGTGTAACGCGATGAAACTGCTCCCCTTCAAGGACCGGTGCCTGACCGAGAGCGAGATCGCCCGCTTCCTGGACCGCAAGGAGGACTCCCGGAGCTGCCGCCGGGCGATACGCCACATGGCCCGCTGTTCCGCCTGCCTGGAAAAGGCCCTGGAAGCCCGCGCCTTCCTGCAGGGAATCATCGAGCCGGTTCCCTACGGGGTGGCCCGGAAAGCCTTCGCAGAGGCCCGGAAGGCCGCCGCACCGCCCGTGCCGGCACAGCGACCCGGACGGGGCAGATACCTCCTGCCCCTCTCCGCCGCGGCAACGGTGCTTCTGATCGTCGCCATCACCCTCTACCTTGCGGGCCTTCGTCCGGCAACAAATCCTCCCCTGGCCGGGGGAGTTCTGGAAGGGCTGATACGGGGATCGGGGCAGGGACTGACGGCCTCCCTTCCCGCCGTGGAGGACACACTTCGGCACGAACGCCCCGTACCGGAGGTTCCGAAACAGCGGAGGCTGGCCCGGGCCCAGAGAGTCCCGGCGGAGCGGGAGATATCCCATGAGGACACCCTCTGGCAGGCGGGCTACATCTACTTTCTGCTGCGCAACTCCCCCCGGGAGGAGGCCCGGCTGACATCGAAGATATACGTCGACCTGGCGGCTTCCCAGCTGAACCATCTCCAGGGGATGAGCCTTCTGAAGAAGCGGAATTACGCCTCCTTCCAGAAACTGATCTCGGCCCTCCCGGATAAGGAGCGGAAGGACTTCTACGAGGGGTACCTCTCCGGCATGCTGCTGCTCTCCGACAAGGACGGCGCCGTGGACCGGGAAGCGGTGGAACGGGGTAAGAGGCTGGTCTACACCGCCTCGGCCGACGAGATCCGCTCCTACATGCTCTACCGCCGTTAGGGTTCCCGGGAGATCAGGCCTTCTTCAATTTGGGGAAATTGCGGTCCAGGATGGGGTTCCACTCCTCCAGGGCGGCGGAGGCGATTCCGAAGAGTTCCGTGAGATCGCCGCTGACAGTTACGCTGTTGATCTTATCCCCCTGCTGCACGGCGTTGACCACCGCCTGATCCTCCTCCGACAAAACCTCCCCGAAAACCGTGTGCTTCCCGTCCAGCCAGGGAGTGGGCACATGGGTGATGAAGAACTGGCTTCCGTTGGTTCCCGGCCCCGCATTGGCCATGGAGAGGATTCCCGGCTTATTGTGCTTCAGGGAAGCGTTAAACTCGTCCCGGAATTTATAGCCGGGCCCCCCGGTGCCGTTTCCCATCGGGCAGCCGCCCTGTATCATGAAATCGGCGATGACCCTGTGGAATTTCAATCCGTCGTAAAAACCACGGACCGCCAGGTTGATAAAATTGGCGCAGGTCATGGGGGTCTCCCCCGTGAAAAGGCGGACCTTGATATCGCCCTTGCTGGTCGCTAACGTCGCTGTTATCTCATTCTTCATGGATACAACCTCTCGTCAATCATCAGATGTCCCGGAGGCAAACGGGGAAACCGGTTTCCGCCGTATTCCCCATCCCCCGGGCGGAGAGGGGATGTTACCGCACATCCCCCCTGGATTTCAACCAAAAAAGGGCGGCCTCCCTTCCGGTCCGCCGCCCCTTCCCCGGCCCTGTCAGGACCGGGATGCATACCCCGATGTGTCCGGCCTATTTAGCGGCACCCGCCCCGGAGTCCTTGACACTGCCCAGGCAGAACCGGGAGGCATCGCCGGCGGTCTTGACGGGGATCTCCTCCATGGGGGTATGCCCCGCCCCCTCGTAGACGATGCTGGAAATGCCCGGCAGGTCCTTCTGCCAGTTCTTAACGTACTTCACGGGAATCCACTCGTCCTTGCGGCCCCACATCAGCAGCGTGGGCACCTTGATGTTTTTGATCTCCGTGGAGAGGTTTTTGCTATGATTCATCTCCCGCATGGCGGCAAAGACCCCCACATAGGCCTTTTTATTACCCTCCCGCATGGCCAGTTCGAAATATCGGTCCTGGATGGTCCGGTTTACCTTGCTCTTGTCCCGTAGACCTGTTTTACGGCATTGTACAGCAGGAAGCGGGGCATCATGTGACGCACCATGGGGCGAAAGACCGGGTGACTGGCCAGGCTCAGAAGCCAGGGCATATCCTGCCGGTATCCCACCGGATCGATCAGGATGAGCTTCTTGACCTGGTCCGGATGCCGGAGGGCAAAGTTCCAGGAGATGTATCCCCCCAGGGAGTTCCCCGCCATATAGAAATCCTTCACGTCCAGCGCTTTCAGGAACTTCTCCATGATCCCCATGTAATTGTCGAGGGTATACTGCCCGTTGGCCACCGGCCCG
>CALCJG010000334.1 GCA_937967705.1 uncultured Spirochaetia bacterium | reverse complement strand
CTGCTTCCCGTCATATTTTTTCTTGCCGCTCTGACCCCCCTGCCGTCCCAATACTCCCTGCCCAGCACGGGCATTCCCCCCTTTCAGGCATCGGACGACTGGGGCAAAAAGAACCGGGAAACGGTCACCTCGGAGCTGACCACCGCCCTGGGTTCCTACCGATTCCTCAAGCTGGTGGAGCGCTCCCGGATGAAGGAGGTGATGGACGAGATCGGGCTCGGCATGGCGGGGGTCGTGGATGACCGTACCGCGGTTAAGGCCGGAAAGATCCACGGCCTGCAGATCATGATCACCGGAACCGCAGGCCGCAAGCGGATATCCGCCCGGGCGGTGCACATGGAAACGCAAAGGGTGATAGCCTCCGCCACGGTGGAGGGTCTGGATAAAATCAGCCTCCTGGGCCGCTCGCTGGCCGGGGGAATCGAGGTCTTTATGGCCCGCGAAAATCTGAAGAGCCTGAGGAACGACAGCCCGGACATCACCCTGGACTTCTGGGCTGAGAAAAGCGGCAGGACCGCCCGGGTCAACCGCCTGCGCGTCGGCGATTCGGCCGTCTTCCATGTCCGCTCCAACCGCGACGGTTATCTAACCATCGTGGACATACAGCCGGGGGGCGACGTGGTGATCCTCTACCCCAACGACTATGTCAAAACCAACCGCATACAGGCCGGAAAGCTCTACTCCATCCCCTCACCGGGGGACCCCTTCCAGATCCTCGTGAGCGAGCCGGCGGGCGCCGATGTCCTGGTGGCCTTCTTCACGGAAAAACCCGTGGACTGGCTGGACCGGAGCAAACTCTCCGGGGAGGGGTTCTGGAGCGTGAAGGAGAATCAGAAGCTGGAGCTGACCCGGGGGTTCAAGGTAACCTCCACCAAGCTCAACTCCCGCCAGTGGGAGAGCAAGTCCCTGGAGATTGAGGTGGTTAAATAACCGGGGCTAACGGTCGTTAAACTGCAGCACGACGGCCCCCATGTAGCGCCGCGTCACCCGATGCTGAAGGGGGGCGATGAAGACGTGCACGGTTTTCCCCCGCACCTCCTCGGTGTAATGCTCCACGCGCCAGGACTTGCGGGCCCTCTCGATCCCGGCGGTCATCCCCGGAGCCTTGAGATTCTTTCCGACAGCCCTGGGATTGATCGCCGCGAGGATCTCGTTATCCACGCTGATGACCATCGCATCCTCCACGTCGCGGAGAATCTTCAGGTTGCTTATCACCGTCATCATGTAGAGGTCGTCCTGGGAGGAGAGGCTGTCCCCCACCAGCACGCTGACGTAGAGCGCCATCTGTTTCCGCTTTGCCGTCACCTCCGTATCCCCAGCCCGAACGGTTCCCCGCAGAAGAGCCAGGACCGCCAGGATTACGGCAACCCGCTTCCAGCTCACAGACATCACCCCCTATTCTTAGACTGTCCCGTTCCCGGATGGGCCCCATCGTCCATCTTAATCCAATATAGCTCCCCTGCCCGTCCCGTTCAAGAAGGAAAAGGCAAACCCTGTCAGAGCAGATTGCGGAAACGGTAGCAGATCCACTCCAGGAGCAGATGCCAGAGGGAGCGTTTTTCCCAGTGCTCCAGGGTCAGCTCCTCACTGCCGTCCAGGTCTTCCAGGAAGACCCGCTCCATCTCCTCCCCAAACTCCTGGTCCAGGACGACGGCATTGATCTCGAGGTTCTTGCGAAAGCTGCGCCGGTCCAGATTGGAAGAGCCCACGGTGGACCAGATTCCGTCAATGACCGCGGTCTTGGCGTGCAGCACCGAGGGCTGATACTCGCAGACCCTGATCCCACCCTTCAGATAGCGCTTGTAGAGATAGCGGCTGGCGAATTTAACCAGGGGCACGTCGCTCTTTACCGGCAGCAACACCCGGACATCCACGCCCCGGGCCGCGGCCCTGATGAGGGCGCGGAAGATGCGGCGGTCGGGGACGAAGTAGGCGTTGGATATCCAGATGCTCTCCCGGGCGTACCGGATGGCGGAGAGATAGGATTCCCTTATGGGACGGAGATTGCGCCGCGTCCGGGAACCCAGCACCATAACCAGTTTGTTCCCCAGTTCCCGCAAACGCGGGAAGTGCCGGCCGCTGTCCATGACGGCGCCGCCGCAGCGGTACCAGTTTTCCAGAAAATTGAACTGTATGTCCCGCACCGCGGGTCCTGTTATTTTCAGATGGGTGTCCCTCCATCGGTCCCCCCGGAAGCGCCGCCCGGCGTATTCCAGGCCGATGTTCATCCCCCCCACGAAGGCGATCCGGCCGTCCACCACCAGGATTTTCCGGTGATCCCGGAAGCTGATGTTCCAGAACCGGCGCCAGGGCCAGAAGGGATGATACTCGATCACCTCGACACCCCCTTCCTTTAAAAACGCGAAGAGGGAGGGCGATGTTCCGAGACATCCCACGGCGTCGTATATGAAGTTGACCTCCACCCCCTGGCGGGCCTTTTCCACCAGGAGCCGGGCTATCCTCCAGCCCAGATCGTCGCTGTTGAATATATAGGTTTCCAGGTTGATGGAGAGGCGGGCCCGTTTCATGGCCCGGAGGAACTCGTCGAAGCAGCGGTCCCCGTCAGAGAGCAGCGTGAGACGGTTTCCCCCGGAAAGCCCACCGATTTTCAGGCGCTTCATGGCCTTGAGAAAAGCCGGCAGAAAGAGCCGGTTTTTTATGGTGCGGAGCTTGCGCCCCGGAGCAGACCCGCCCAGGGCCCTGCTGAGTTTCCCGACCAGCCGTTTTTCACCCTCAGTTTTCTTCCCTTTCCGCATGACCCCAGAGTAGCCCCGCCCCCCTCTCTTTTCAAGAAGTTTCTGCTCCCGGGAGATCAGCCGGATAAAATATCCCCCGCCGGGGGGTGGCCTCAGGCTTCCCCCCTTTTTCGCTTGCCGCTGAAAGTTAAAGGCAGTATCTTGGGGTGATGACAGGGCCCACAAAGAACCCATCCCCCCATCATCGGACAGACACCATGAGAAAAAACAAAACCCGTTTCCTTTCGATAATCCTTGCCTTCCCGATTCTTCTGCTCCTGGCATTACCGCGCCCGTTCCTGGAATCCCGGGACAGGGACGGCAAAACCAGCCGCCCCTTTACCGGCGATTCCTTCGAGATGGTGGTACAGCGCGGACATATCCGCGACGTGACCTGCGTGGCTTTCAGCCCCCGGGGCAGATTCATAGCCTCCGGCTCCAAGGACAATTCTCTTAAACTCTGGAATCTGGACGGGCGGCTCATACGCAACTTCAACGGGCACCATCACTGGGTCAACTCCCTGGCCTTCAGCCCTGATGAGAAATACCTGGTCTCCGGGGCTTACGACAAAACAGTGCGACTCTGGTCCCTCACCGGCGGCGAGGTCATCATGATGCGGGGACACGATTCCTCTGTTGAGGGGGTGGATTTCAGCCCCGACGGGAAGCTCATCGCTTCGGCCTCCATCGATCGTACCGTACGGCTTTGGAACATCCGGGGGGAGACAAAGCAAATACTCCGGGGTCATACCTCCAACGTAAGCTGTGTGGCCTTCAGCCCCGACGGAAAACTGATCGCCTCCGGTTCGAGCGACCGCACCATCAGACTCTGGCGGCCATCAGGGGAATGCATACGGGTTCTGCCGGAGGGCAACTCCTTCGTGGAGAGCCTAGCCTGGAGTCCTGACGGCAGAATACTCGCCGCGGGTTACTTCGAATCCCAAATCCGCTTCTGGGATACCGAGGGCCGCTGTCTCAAGATCATCGACAGAGCCGGGGGAGTCGTTCACGGTCTCGCCTTCAGCCCGGACGGGCGCTGGATCGCGGCCGGCGGTGTCGACGGTCAGATTCGGCTCTACTCGCGGGAGGGTGATCCCATAAGGACCATCAAGGGACACGGCAGGTTCGTCACCAGCGTCAGCATCAGTCCCGACGGGCGCAGTCTCGTTTCCGGTTCCCATGACGATACGGTCCGGCTCTGGGATGTGTCAGGGGAACCTCTCAAAGTCCTGGAGGGGAATACCTCCCGGGTGATGGACTCTAAAATCAGCCCCGACGGAACCCTCCTCGCCTCCGCTTCCAGCGACGGACTGGTATATCTATGGAGCATGGACGGCAGGCTTCTGAAGATGCTGTCGGGTCACTCCAAAACCGTCTACTCCGTTCAATGGAATCCCGACAGCCGCATACTGGCATCCGGTTCCAAAGACGGCACCATCTGTTTATGGAACCGCTACGGGCACCTGCAAAGGGCGTTCCGAGGACACAGCAAACCCGTAGGGGACCTGAGCTGGAGCCCCGACGGCCGACTCCTGGCATCGGCATCCTTCGACAACACCATCGGACTCTGGAGCCGGGAGGGAAAGCCGGTCAAGATCCTCAAGG
>CALCJG010000333.1 GCA_937967705.1 uncultured Spirochaetia bacterium | reverse complement strand
TTCGGTGGATTCTGTCGCATGAAGGGCGAAGCGGGAGACATCACCGAATCCGGCTTTATCCTCAGCACCCCGGAAGGAGAATGTCCCCTCCCCCTGTCGGGATATGATCATTTTGCAAAACAAAGAAAGGAGTAACCCATGAAGCGGAATTACCGAATCAAGTATCTCATTGTCGCCCTGCTGGGACTCAGCCTGGTCTGCTCCAAAATACCGGAGAAGATCCCCACGGGCAGATGGAATTACAAACTCTACGTAAATGCCTCCGAGGTTGGTACGGCAGTCATCTCAAACAGCTTCAAGGACGGCCGGTACATCTCCTCCACCGAGATGACCATGAAGACCGGTGATGTGGTCAACATGACGCGTCAGATCGTTACCGAAACGGCGGACTTCAAGCCCCTCCGATTGGAGACCTACAACCGCATCGACCAGGGAGGCAAATCCCAGAGGATCGACACCGTGGCCCTCTTCAAGGGGAGGACCGTGGAACTGACCACCGGTGCGGGGAAGAAGACCCTGCTCCTGGAAAAGGATTTCATACTGGAGGGCAACTATTTCCTGGCCAAACTGATCGAGGGTAAATTCCGAAAGGGTCTTGAGCTGAAGGCCGACATTTACGATCCCGCCATCGAACTTGAGGAGCCCATCCCGTTAAAGGTCCTCTGCCTGGGCAGGGAGACGATCGAGATTTTCGGCAAAAGCCGCACCGTCTATCATATTTCCGAGACCATCGAGGGCATCAAGGGCATCGATCTTTATTTCGATGAGGAGGGAGTCCTCCTCAAAGGGGTCATCATCATGCTGAACCTGGCCATCGAACTCGTGAGGATTTGAGGATCCAATGCAGGGCATGACCGGCCGCGGCGGCGATAAAGCGGGAAAGGAAATTACAGTGACTGCTTTTCAGTCGGGATTTGCCGCCCTTTTCTGGCTCCTTTTTATGCCGCTCCTTTGCTGCCGCCCGGCGGCGGGCCTGGACCCCTCCCATTATTCCGTCCCGGTGAAGGAGCTCACACCGGCGGCCTTCAGCGATGAGAGTGCTCGGTATCTACTCACATCCTCTGATGAGAATTTCTCCCTCCCCGACACCCCCTTTCAGAAAGTGCTGGAGAAAAAGACCCCGGCCGGGGGGCGATCCGTCGTGCTGCAAACCGGCCGGATACCCGGAAGCTCCCCGGCTCCGGGACCGCAATACACCGCGGACACGCTCCTGCTTAACCTCCGGAGCCCGGAGATACGGGAGCTGCGGAACAGGTTTCCCGGCAGCGGGGACCGAATCCCCCGGGTGGAGGGGTTCGTCGACCGCCATATCAACCGGAAGGTGATCGGCATACCCATGATCCCCGCCAGGGAGATCTACAGGAACCGATCGGGAGACTGTACGGAACATACGGTGCTGGCTGTGGCCATCCTGCGATCCCTGGGCGTACCCGCAAGAGCCGTGGCAGGCATGGTGCTGGTAAGGGAATTCGAGGGCGCCCATAACGTCTTCGTCTTCCATATGTGGGCAGAGGCTTATCAGGGCGGGCGCTGGCACCTTGTGGACGCAACATCCCCCGGGAAAAAGCATCCCGGCCGATACATCGCCTTCTGTTACCATCACCTGAAAACCCCTATGCCCCTGAACTATCTCAAGGCCTCGGCATCCATAAAAAACCTCAGGGTTGTGTATCTGAGAAAATAAACCCTCCGCCATCAGGATTGACAAAAAAATCTACTTGTAAAATCCGCTCCTTTCTGTATGCATAGCGGCAGGGCCCCTTCGCACGAACCCGGGATTGCTTCATGAGATAATAAATTAAGGACTAATCCGTCTATGGAATTCATTTTTCAAATCGTCGACTTCATCCTGCATATTGACAGATACATGAACATCATCATACAGCAATTCGGCCTCTGGTCCTATTTGCTCCTCTTCATTGTCGTATTCTGCGAAACGGGTCTTGTGGTAACTCCTTTCCTTCCGGGGGATTCCCTTCTTTTTGCGGCCGGTGCCTTTGCAGCCATCGGCGCCTTTGACGTCACTCTTCTGATCCTTGTCCTTTCCGCCGCAGCCATCCTGGGGGATACCGCCAATTACTGGATAGGCTATTTCATAGGCCCCAGGGTCTTTCACAAGGAAAACGTCCGCTTCCTCAACAAGAGGCATCTGGAGCGAACCCACGAGTTTTACGAAAAGCACGGGGGAAAGACCATCATCCTGGCCCGGTTCATCCCCATAATACGCACCTTCGCACCCTTCGTGGCGGGAGTCGGGAAGATGACCTATTGGCGATTCATCACCTATAATATCGCAGGAGGTATTGCCTGGCCCATCATCTTCGTGTTAAGCGGCTATTTTTTCGGGAACCTCCCCATCGTAAAAAGGTACTTCACCCTGGTCATTGTAGCCATAATCATCATCTCGGTACTGCCCATAGTCTACGAAGTTATTCGCATAAGGCTGGAAACAGCCAGACTTAACACCGCTGTGCAGGAATCGCAGCCGGAACAACCCTTATCGTGACGAGGAATCCTCATGAAAAAACTGCTGATCATCACACTGTTCGTATTTCTGGCACAATGCTCCACGGAACAGAAACCGGTCAAGAAAACGGGGGCCGACGCCCCCAAGACAGTCAATGAAATAAAACCCGTAAAGGCCGAGGCAGGCTGGACAGACGATGACACTTACACTGTGGTGGCTGCCGCCCTTAACGAGGCCACGGCCAAGGAACTGGCAAAAAGGAAAATCCTCAAGGACGTCGTGGACGTCCGGGTGAAGAACGGAAGCCGCTACACAGACATAATACAGATCGGCGGCGAGTTCAAGAATGCCCTTAACAATGGGAAGGTCATCAGCCGTAAGTATTCCGACAAGAAAGTGGAAATATACTTTCAGATCAGGGAAAAGGGCCTCAAGGGAAAGTTTGAGAGGAAATAAATTTTTTTTGTGATTCATATTTTTATTTACAAAAACCGCTGCTGTCATAAAAGGGGGTTTGGCGCATTCTATTCTGATTCTGGCAGTGTATCGTTATGA
>CALCJG010000332.1 GCA_937967705.1 uncultured Spirochaetia bacterium | reverse complement strand
GATGTCCATTACCTTCTGAAAGTGATTGGTGAGTCCCACGAAGGTTACTTTTCCCCCGATATCACCCAGATCCTGAATGATGTTGATGAGCGTTGCGATTCCCGCCGAGTTGATGTACTTCGTCTTTTCGAAATTGATGATGATGCTGGCCGGGGAATGCTTGCTCTTCAGGTCATAGTACATCTTCATCACATCGCTGTCGGCTTCCGATGTCATGTCGCCTTCTATAATGAGAACGGGGATGTTTTCAATGATATCCGATGATACACTATAAGTATTATCCATCTCTATCTCCTCTGTATGGCTGATTGTGCTACGGCCTCAGGCACAGCAGATAACCCGCCAGTATCACTTTCTATCTATTTGTTCAAATCCTGATGTGCAGAATAATATATAAACAGATGGTCTGTCAAGCATTTATATGGGATTATTCCAGTTCATGAATGGATGAGAGAAAGGCCTCGACACATCGGCTGTCGAACTGGGAGCCGGAGTGTGTTTTTAGCTCCCGTACGGCATCGGCCTTGGAGAGGGCTTTTCGGTAGGGGCGGTCCGTGCGCATGGCGTCATAGGAATCGGCGATGGTGATGATGCGGGAAAGGAGGGGGATATCTTCCTCGGAAACCATGTAGTACCCTTTCCCGTCGAATCGCTCGTGATGGTACAGCACTATCTCTGCGATATCCTTTAGGTATTCGATGGAACAGAGAATCTTCACGGCCCTTACGGGATGAGACATCATGATCAGCCGCTCTTCTTCGCTCAGGTGGGCCGGTTTCTCTATGATGTAGCTGGGGATGCTCAGCTTGCCGATGTCATGGATGATGGCGGCCTGGCTCAGCAGCCTCAGCTTTTCATCGGACAGGCCCAGACGCTCGCCGATGATGAGGGAATACTTGGCCACCCGGTTGGAATGGCCCGCGGTGTAGGTGTCCTTTTCTTCCAGCGCGTTGACCAGGACGGTTATGATCTCAAAGATCCGCTTCTGCAACTCCTCCTGCGTCTTTTCTATGCTGTTCATGATGCGGTCGGTGTTGAGAAGATAATGGCGGATGCGGGTGGCCACCGCATCGAAGTAAGCCTTGTTGTCGATGTTCACGGGATACTGGAGGTTGCCCTTTTCGAATTCCAGTATGGTGCGGTAGAACTCCCTGGCGTATTTGCGGTATTTCTTGAAGATAAAATTGCTGTAATGGAAGGCCGTCAGACCGCAGAGAAAGGACGTGAGAAAGAGGGAAGGCAGAAAAAACGCCAGGGTGATGTGCCTCCCGCGGAAGACCAGAAAATCTAGAATCCATACGAGTGCAAGGGTCAGGGCGGAAAGGGACGCGCCAGCGAGGAAAATCCTGAGGAAATCCCTGCGATGATAGGGGAAATATTTGACGGTCAGTTTGGGTCTTTTCAAGACTGGTTTTTTCATGACACGGGTCTACTAGATTTCCATAGGGATAATACAAGGAGCTTAATGGCCCTTGATTGAGATAATTTTTTAATTGACGTATCCTGCCTCTGAATAAAACTCAACGGGATTGATTTTGGGCCGTTTTACCGCATTAAGGGACGCGTCTCTAACAGAAAGTACACATTTATATCAGAGGTCTTATATGTCAAGAATACTATCGGGTATACAGCCTTCCGGTACCTTACATATCGGCAATTACTTTGCGATGATGAAGCGAATGATTGAATTCCAGCAGGAGCACGAGCTTTTCTGTTTCATCGTCAATTATCACGCCATGACCTCCCTCCAGGACGGCCGGGAGATGAGGGAAAACACGCTGTCAGCGGTGCTGGACTTTCTGGCCCTGGGACTCGATCCCGAAAAATGCTATTTCTGGATACAGTCCGATGTCCCCGAGGTCACGGAACTCACCTGGATACTGAGCTGTCATACGTCGATGGGCCTCCTGGAGCGCAGCCACAGCTACAAGGACAAGGTGGCCAGGGGGATCACACCGAGCTGCGGTCTCTTTACCTATCCCGTGCTGATGGCGGCGGACATCCTCCTCTATCAGGCTCAGATCATCCCCGTGGGGAAGGACCAGAAACAGCATGTGGAGATCACCCGGGACATCGCGGAGAGATTCAATACCGTCTTCGGGGAGACTTTCGTGGTCCCCGAACCGCAAATCGCCGAGGATATCGCCCTGATCCCCGGGATCGACGGGCAGAAGATGTCCAAGAGCTACGGCAACACCATAAACATCTTCGAGGACGAGAAATCCCTTAAAAAGAAGGTGATGAAGATCGTGACCGATTCCACTCCCGTTGAAGAGCCCAAGAATCCCGATACCTGCAATCTCTTTGCCCTGTATAAACTCTTTGCCGATGCCGGGGCTCTCGAAAATCTCCGGGATCGCTATCTGGCCGGGGGGACGGGGTACGGGGACGTCAAGAAGGAGCTGCTGGGGCTCATCTGGGACTATTTCCGCCTCTTCCGCGACCGCCGCGAGGAGCTCTCCCGGGACAGGGGAGAGATCTTCAACATCATGCGTAAAGGCGCCGAGAAGACTCGCAGGGTGGCCGCCGCGACTCTGGATGATGTCCGAAAGAAGGTGGGCCTGAGCTATACGCTGTAATTCCCCGGGGTCTGATGTCCCGGCAAAGCGGGACCTGATCGTCAGGTGATTCGAATGAGCGGCCGGGAGGATGCCCTGATCCGCCCTATCCGCGCGGCCTGCTGTATGCCGGCCGCGTGCAGTTCCTCCAGCAGGCGGTCCGCCTCCGTTTCAGCCAGGGCAATGAGCAGGCCACCGGAGGTCTGCGGATCGAAGAGCAGGTCCCGGATCTCCTGGTTTATCCCCGCGTTTTCTTCATAGAGAGACCCCACGTAATCCCGGTTGCGGTACATGCCGGCGGGTATAAGGCCCATGGCGGCGTTCTCCCGGGCACCGGGAAGGAGGGGGATGTTTCGGGTCTCCAGAACCAGCTCCAGGGCCTCCCCGGATAT
>CALCJG010000331.1 GCA_937967705.1 uncultured Spirochaetia bacterium | reverse complement strand
GCATTTGCGGCATAACCACATCCGGGGGCTCTCCCGCCTTTTACGAGGTTCTGGCGGATCATATCCTCGCCTGCTGTGCATCTTGCCCCCTGCGGTCTCTTTTCACCGGAGGCGCGCCCGTCTTTCCCCCCCTGGCCCGGAAGTTCCTCCAGGCCTTCCCGGATACGGAAATCACCGTAGTCTACGGGGCCACCGAAGCGGAACCCATCAGCGAGATTAACGCCCGGGAGGTGGCCGCAGCGGATATTGGCAGGGGTCTGCCGGTAGGGAAAAGGGTTTCGGATATCCGCGTAAACATCCTCAGTATCCCGGCAGACTCTCAGGAGGAGGAAACCGGACGACCCCTTTCCAGGAGACTGGCCCGAAAGAGCGAAGTGGGGGAAATCATTGTCTGCGGTCCTCATGTGCTCCGGGAATATCTGGGGGACACCGGCGATACGGCCCGCAACAAGATAACGGACGGTCAGAATCTCTGGCATCGCACCGGAGATGCGGGATGGGTTGATGAACGCGGAGTGATCCGATTATTAGGTAGGGTTCAAAACCGGTTCGTCCGGGACGACCTCTGCGTTTATACGCTCCCCCTGGAACAGATGCTGCGGGACATCGAAGGGGTGGTCTTTACCGCCGTCTTCGAGGTCAGGAGTGAGGTCTATGCTCTCATCGAACCTGCCCCGGGCTTCTCCCGCAGGGGGCGGTCATCCCTGCTGGACCAGGCCAGGTCCCTTCTCTCAACATACCCGGTGGATCATTTTCTTATCAGGGACAGCATTCCCCGGGACCCCCGTCATCATTCCAAGGTGAACTATGAAGCCCTTAAGCGGCAATATTCCGCGAAGGGGTTTTAATTACATTTTTCTGCAAAATCTATTGACATATTGTCTCAGTTTTTTCATTAATGCTGAAGGGGTCTTTTTTACCCTGAGGTTATCGGCCTTTTATGCAATTATTGCCTTTGTTATACCAAAAAGTTAAGGGGTTAGCGATATGAATAAAAACGTTGGAAAAGCTGACAGCTATATCAGGTTTCTTGTGGGAATATCCTTTCTCTTGAATATCATCATTCTCAGTCCCGGAATACTGGGGACCCTTGTTCTTCTCGTTCTGGGTCTTTCCATGATCGTAACGGCCTATACGGGATTCTGCTGGCTTTACAGCGTCCTTAAGGTCAGCTCCTGCCCTCAGGAGTGTTCTACGGATGAGGCTGCTCAGGGATGAGGAGTGATCATCTGTGAAGATAAAGACTGCGCCTGCTGCGCAGTCTTTTTTTTTGCATAACGATGATACAGCCATTACAGGGGATAATGCTTCTTATATAATCCAACGAGCCATTCAAGAGGCAAATCATCATAGCTGCCACTGTATTCCACATACTCCACATGCTTTCTCCCCTCGATATCCGCATCCGGAAGCACCGCATCCTCCCGTCCGTTGAATTCCACCAGCCTGTAATTCTGTTCCTCACACAATGCCCTGTCGAAAGCCGGTGTTGCCATGACCCATCTCTTGTCGAGATACAGCTCACAGAAACCATGTCCGTAGATGAGATTGCCCTGCAGCAGGTTCTTCAGATTTTCCGGAAGGAGATGATTTATGATATTGGCAAACCGCAAACGGGAGGGAATGCCCGCCCATCGGGCCAGCGCCGCCAGAAGGATGGCCTTGGGAACACAGAACCCCTCCTTTACTTTCAGAAGACGGCTTGCCCGGTAAACCTCCGCATCCGTAATATCCACATAGGGATTGTATCTGATGTGATCTCTCACGTAATAGAACAACCGGACGGCCCGGTCAATCTCATCAACAGCATCACCGACGACCTCCCTGGCCGTGGCCTGTAGAAGTTCGTCCGCCCAATTCATAAAGGGGGTGAAGGCGAGATAGATCTCCCTGTTATCCATACACCCCCTGACCGATAAGGGATATTGCCATACCAGCCATGGCGCCGGGCAATACTTTTTTTTTTAAGCAGTAAATTCATCTCCAGGAGGATCAGTTCTTTATGATCCTGGGTGATATCCGGGGGTAAAACGGAAAAGGGATTTACAGGTCATCAACGGATATGTGCTTGACAAATCCCCTTTCCCCCTGTTTGATAAATGATCAATCAGGGGAGATATCCGCACGCGGAACATGCATCAGGAAAGAAACAGCACCAAGGGGTCCATCCTCTTCGTTGACGACGACACATCAGTCAGCAACATCATGTCCCGGATGATCAAGGAATTCGGGCATCAGGTCGATGTCGCCGGATCCGGAGAGGAGGCTCTGGAGAGGATTCGTCAGCGGGATTATGACATCGTCATCACGGATATCCGGCTGCCCGGAATCGACGGCATGCGCGTCCTTGAGGAGATACTGGTCATTAGCCCCGAGACCGATGTCATCGCGGTGACGGGTTACGGATCCATCGAGTCCGCTGTGGAATTCATGAAGGCGGGGGCCCTGGATTATCTCACGAAACCCATCAACGGCGACCACCTGGAAATCGTCATCCGCAAGGCCATGGAGCGGAAAGACCTGATCAAGGCCGCCCGGGAGCGGGATTACTACCTGAAGATGTCCTTGACCGATGCCCTTACGGGTATTTTCAACCACCGATATTTTCAGCAGCAGATCACGAGGGAAATCACAAAATCCATCCGCTCGGGAGAGAGCCTCTCCATGATGATGCTGGATATTGACGACTTCAAACACATCAACGACACCTTTGGCCATCAGGCGGGGGATCAGGTTCTTCGCGATCTTTCGGACAATCTAGGCAAATCCTGCCGCTTTTACGACATCATCACCCGCTACGGCGGAGAGGAATTCGCGGTAATAATGCCGTCCACCTCGGTGGGAAACGCGGTTAAGATCGCCCGGCGCATACTGGAAAATGTTTCCTCACAGGTGCATAGCTCCATTCAGAGACCCATCACCCTCTCCATCGGCATCTCGAACTATCCCCTTCATGCCAGCTGCAAGGAAGATCTCATCAGGAAGGCGGACTTGGCGCTTTACAACAGCAAGGCACGAGGCAAGAACACCTATACGGTTTACAGCGAATCGTTAAGCACTCCTGCCTGAACGGCAGAAAACCACAATCAGGACTGCTTTCCGTCTTCGGATGGAGGAAGACTGATCTGAACAGGCTTGTCCGCCAGGTTGATGATCTTGTAGATCTCCCAAAAGGAAAAGAAAAGAGTCAGCAGAAGGGGTCCGATGATTATACCCGATAGGCCGAAGGTCTGCAGGCTCCCCAAGAGAAGGAAGAAGAATATGAGCGGATGGAAATTCAGTTTTTTTCCGAAAACCTTAGGCTTGACCAGGTTCTCCAGAAGCAGATACCAGACCAGGCACCAGAACCCCACAAAGATGGCCGCCAGATAATTCCCGGAAGCCGCCAGGTAGATGACGGCAGGACCCCAGACAAAAGTGGTGCCCACCACCGGGATGAGGGACAGCACCGCAGCCACGCTCCCCCAGAGAAGGGGGGTCTGTATCCCGCCGATGTAGAATCCCAGCCCGACCATCAGGCCCTGCAAAATCATGATCATGAGATTGCCCGCCAGAAGCACTCGGATCACTTGGCGCAGTCGGCTGACGACGTCCTTCTCGATGTCATCCGGAAAGGGGAGCACCCTGTAGAAGGACTCCTCCAGCCGATAGCCGTCCTGAAAGAGGAAAAAGAGGATCAGGATCATGAAAAAGAAATTTATGGAAAACTTCACGGAAAAGGAGAGTATCCCCGTCAAATTGGCCAGTATGGTGGAATAGGTCTGTTCCAGCACACCGAAAACCTTTTTGAGTATTTCCCCCTTCTCCATATTGAGATTGGATACGATCCATCTGACCAGATCGCTCTGAGAGAGCATCTGCTGTATCTGCCCGCTCTCATACCGTGACTGGACGAAAAGATAAAACTCATAGGACTGGTTTACCAGGGAGAGCAGAAGAAAAAAGAGCGGCAGTAGAATGAGCAGTATGACCAGGCAGACCATGATCAGAGAGGAAATCATCCGGCTCCGGACAATCTTTACGATACTGTCATGCAGAGATCTGAGAGCCATATAGAAGATCAGAGCGAAAAGGAAGGGCCAGAAATAAAAGCGGTATATAAAAGCCAGGGAAACAAGGACGACAAAGAAAAGCAGAAAAAAGAGCCTCCTCAGCTTTTCACTTTCCGTGATTTTAAAGTATGATTCCCGTTTTTCCAGCATAATGAAGAAATTAATCGGCATGGTTGCCCATGCCGATTCAAGATTATAAGTCCGGCAGTACGATCATTTTGTGAGAAAGTGAGATAAATCAGTCGCTATTTTTTTAATAGCGTGATCAAGATATGCATCGTCAGAGATCCTTTTGCGGTACTCCTCAATCTTCTTGGAATCCCTGGTATACTTCTTCTGTTTTATCTCACGATCATCCTTGTTCATGAGATTCTTCATAATCGATACTCCTTTTTTTCAGACCCCCCGCTCCTCCTTGAACGGGTTTGACTGAGCCTATTTATTGTTCGGTTGAATCATACGGCTACTTAACAATTCTTTACAAAATATACCAAAAACCTCGGCCATCAGCAAAAAACTTTACAGAAAATCAAAAAGAAAAAAAAGCCCCTCCCGCTTCACCGGAGGATATCACTGATCCATTCCAGCTGTTTCCCCTGGACAATGATCAGGTCAAAGCGATAGGTCATTTCCTTCCTTAAATGCTGAGGGTTGGCGCTGAGATAGCCCTCCGCGGTTTTTCTTAATGGGCACAACTTCTTATCGGAAATCGAAAAGATGGCGCCTCCATAGGCGTCCCCCTTTCGGCTCTTTACCTCGGTAAATAGCATCAGGGCCGC
>CALCJG010000330.1 GCA_937967705.1 uncultured Spirochaetia bacterium | reverse complement strand
CCGTCTCAATCCCTACTTCGAGCGGGTGGAAAAGATCATCAACGTGACGGAACTCTCCTGGGACATCCTGGGAAACAGTGCCAAGATAGTAAAGAGGGGGGCTGATAAGCTGGGGCTCAACTGCCGTCCCCTGAAGCACAATGTCAAGAACTGTAAAGGGTGCGGGACCTGCCAGTTTGGCTGTCTCGATGGCGTCAAGCAGAGCATGGACGTTTCCTATGTCCCTCTGGCTGAGAAATACGGGGCCCTCTTCCTGGCCCACTGCCGGGCGGACAGGCTCATCATCAAGGAGGGAGAGGTGCGTGGTGTGAGGGGGTGGGCTGTTGATCCTGCCAGTGAGAGAGATGCCTACCCGGTAGAGATCCATGCCAAGGTAGTTGTGGTTTCCTGCGGGTCCCTTATCACCCCCGCCTTCCTGAAGCGAAATCGGCTGAAGAACAGGAACATCGGGCGGCATTTGCAGATACATCCCGCCGGGCGTGTGGCGGCGCTGATGAAGGAAAAGATCGAGGGCTGGAAGGGGGTTTCCCAGGGAGTCTATATCGACAACTTTGAAAATGAGGGCATCATTCTGGAGGGGATCTTCGTGCATCCCGGACTTCTGCTCTCGGCCCTTCCGGGGATAGGGAAGGAACACAAGGATCTGGCCTCCCGGTTTTCCCAACTGGCGGCCTTCGGGGTCATGATTCACGACAGCACCACCGGACGGGTCTTCCGGGGAAGGGGCAGGAACGGTTTTCTGGCAACCTATTTCATAAAGAAGATTGACGTGGAAAAGTTCAAACGGGGCATCGCCTACACGGCGCGAATCTTTTTCGCCGCGGGGGCCGAGAAGGTGTTCACACCCATTGCCTCCATGCCCGTGCTGCATTCAATGGAGGATGCGGAAAAGCTCATCGGGCAGAGGGTCAAACCCAATCATATCGAGCTCATGGCCTTTCATCCCCTGGGAACCTGCCGTATGGCTTCGTCCTCAAGGGATGGCGTCGTAGACCGAAACGGGGAAACCTTTGAGGTGAAAAACCTTTATGTGGCCGACGGCAGTATTGTCCCCACATCCCTGGGGGTCAATCCCCAGGAAACAATCATGACTCTTTCCACATTAGTGGCGGAGCAGATATCGGCCCGCCTCTTTGATAAGAAACACCTCCCCTGATGGGGTTAGGGTTTATTCGCATAACTGTCTCCACTTGTTGCCCGGTCCGCTTTTGACCGGGTTTTTTTTACATGGAAATCCCATCTGGGCGGAATTTTTACATTGATTATTTTGCTTTTTACTATAGACTGTGCTCCTGTACGGTTTTACTGCGTAATTCCTGTGCTTGCCGCAGACAGTTATCCTAATTACTCGATTGAACAGGCTATATGGCTGAACAGATCAAAACCATTACCGAAAGAGAACAGTTCCCGGAACTCTTCTACCGGTATTTCAGTACCGGCGATGTCTACCTCAAGACCAAAAGCGGGGATCTCAGGATCAAATTCCAGGGATACTCTGAGGGTTTGGTGGCCTTCCGCATTCCGTATCTCAAAAACCTCTATGAGAACTGTCTGATCTTCACCCGTTTCGAGGACTATGTCATATATGCCCAGCTGAAACTGGCGGAAAAGCAGGAGGAGGACCTCTATGTTTTCTCGCCTTTAAAGATTCAGATGATCTATGTTACCCGGCGTGAGGGCCGTGTCAACCTGGACGCCCAGGGTGGTAAGAGCATTCTTTATGTGACCGGAATCATCTCAGATTTCATAATTGAGAACTCCCTGGCCATGGAGATCAAGAAGGTGGACAAGGTCAAGGAGATGCTGAAGTATGACATGCAGAAGCGTTTCAACCATATCAAGATCTATTTTCTCAATGAGGGGATGAGCGATCCCCGCATGAAACATTTTTACGAGACCAAAATGCCCATATTCATCCCGGACCTCAAGCGCAACCCTACAGAGAAGGAGCAGAAAGATTACAATTTTTTCATAAACAACATCTATTCCAAGGATTATTATCTCAACAACAGAAAAGGCCTGGTATCCGAGGTTTCTGTGCCGGTGCTCTACAAGGCGAAGATCCCTTACGGCTATATACAGGTAAACAACGAAGCGGCCCTTACGGAGACGACCCTTACCCTGATCAAGCGCATGGCAATCGTGGTGGAGGAACTCTTTGCCAAGTACAAGATATTTCCCCAGACCGAGGAAAAGCTCCTGGTCTCCGACATATCGCCTAAGGGTCTTGGGATCGTCTTCAAGGAGCGGCGTTTTATCCGCTATTTCAAGGAGAAGAGTGCGGTCTTCTTCGATCTCATTCTGCCTCAGAACAAGAAGGCCTCCGTACAGGCCATCGTCCGGAACATCGCCCTCCTGGAGAACAAGATCATCAAGGTGGGATGTGAGTTCAAGGAAATGGACGCCATAAGCGAGGTCAACTACGATGAGTACCTGGAGTCCATTGGACTCTCGGAGTGATCAGATATCCTCGAAACGCCGGCTCTTGAGGGATTTGTAGGCGGCCTCAACGAGCTTAAGCTCTGTTTTTATTCTTTCCAGAGTGGGTTCCCAAGGCTTGCCCAGCAGGTAATCCTCGATGAAGGCACGGTGCATGGCCTTGAAGCCGAGAAAATCCAGAGGGTTGATCAGGGCGAGACGTTTTTTCCTGCCGTAAACAGAACAGAAGAGGCCGTTGCTCTCGAAGGTTATCACTCCCTCCGTCCCGTAAATCTTGGACAGGCCCATGCCCTTCAGGGGATTGGGGATGCGCCAGGAATGGAGGAGCTTGCCGGCTACACCGTTTGCGAATCTCACCGTCAGCATGATAGAATCCTCGAAGGGGACATTGGTCTCGTATCGTATCTCGGGCTTCACGGCGATGACGCTCTTCGGGTCGGATCCCGCCAGGGAAACCAGGGCGTTTACCCAGTGTACTCCGCCCTCCAGAAGCGCTCCACCTCCCATCATGACGGGGTCCGTTCTCCAGCCCGAGATGCTGTCCCGGTTGGTTTTTCCCATGTCGATAAAGAGCGTATCTCCGATGAGACCGCTGGAGATGTATTCCTTAATCTTTCCTATGACCGGTTTGTAGTAATAGTTCTCGGCCACGGCGCAGCGTACGCCTCCCCTGCGGACGGCCTTTTCGATGACGGAGAGTTCTTTGGTGTTCCGGGTAACGGGTTTTTCGATGATGATGTCCTTCCCGTTTGCCGCTGCGGCAGCGGCAAACTCCGCGTGCTGGGCATGGGGTGTCGTTATAAAAACGATGTCGACGGCGTCGGAGCGGAAAGAGTCCTCGTAGTTGCCGAAATAGTGGGATCCCCGGAAGCGGGCCGCATATTCCTTGGCGTTCGCGATTCCCCGGCTGGCAAAGGAGATTTCCATCTTCGGATACAGACTGCGGAGGATTTTGGTATGCTTAGCGGCAATGGCGCCGCACCCGATAAAACAGATACGGGGAAGGATTTTCCTTTTCATCTTTCGGACCTATTCCCTGGCAAGTTTTTCA
>CALCJG010000329.1 GCA_937967705.1 uncultured Spirochaetia bacterium | reverse complement strand
CCGAACAAAATGGAATATGAGGAGATAGAGAATGAACTCAACACCTTCCGTGGCCGCCCAGATTATCGTAACCGTTGTGCCCATTGTCGGTATCGTGACCGGCTGCACCGTGATCTTTTTTTACCTGCTCTGGAGTTTTAAAATGAAGATGGCCATGCTGGAAAAGGGCCTCTATCAGAGGCCGAAATTCGATCTGGACTCCTTCAGTCTCTTGGCAGGGCTGTTGCTATTCTGCGTAGGTCTGGGAATGCTGATTTTTTTCTACATCAAGGAGGGATGGACCTACAGCATACTGGGCGGGATCATCCCGGCCTCGGTGGGATTGAGTCTGCTCGTTTTTTTTGTGATCAAGACGGTAATGAATAAAAACGGCGATGATGACAGGCAAGATTGACGATGAGCATATTATCAGAAAAGTACTTGAAGGCGATGTTGATCTCTTCAGATTAATTGTTGAGAGGCACCAGAAAAAGATATACAATATTGGTATGAGGTTTTACAGGAACCCGGATGACGCGGCGGATTTTACGCAGGAGGTGTTCCTCAGAGCCTATAACAATCTCGGCACGTTTAAGGGTCTTTCCAAGTTCTATTTCTGGCTGATGAAGGTTGCCTACAATCACGGGATCAACGCTGTCAAGGCGGTTTCTCCCGAGGAGAGCACCTATGAGGATTTTTTGCCGGACAGCGGCGCTTCTCCGGAAAAGGCCCATCTGCGCGGGGAAATTGCGAAGACCCTGCAAAAGGCTCTGAGGGAACTTCCGGAAAAGTACCGGTTATGCATTGAGTTCTATTTTTTTTACAATCTGACCTACCTGGAGATCAGCGAGATCACGGGTTATCCGGTCAACACAATCAAGTCCCATGTGTTCCGGGCCAAACAGGTATTAAGAGATGGTCTGCAGGGGACCATCGCGGAGGAATATGAAGATATGTGACTACACCATGAGAAGATTTCTGGAGCTGGATAATCGGGAATCGCTCCCTCTGATGCTGAGGCTGCATCAGCTCCATTGCGCCCGGTGCCGCAAGGAGATTGCGGCTCTGCAGAAGGGCTTCGATTCGCTCGTAGCGGTTTCCCATGCCCCGGGGGAGAATATCACCGACCGTATCATGGCCGGCATCAAGGCGCGGGGCGTTACCTATTCCCGGAAAGTACCCCTCTTCAACTGGGTCTCCGTCGAGCTCATCCTGATCGCCAGTTTCTTCATGGTTCCGTTCAGCGAGGTGACCCTCTGGATGAAGCAGTATTTCGGGAGGGACCTGGAGGTTCCCCTGAACATCGTGATGGGCGCCCTGCTCTGTCTCTACTCGGTTATTTTTATCGGGACGCACCTGGACGATTACAAGCGTTTCCGGAAGTGGATGAAGAAGTAACGTCCTTCGGTGCTAATGGGCCTCGGCCCAATTCATCCCTTCTCCCATCTCCACAAGAGGGGGCACTTTCAGATCCAGGGCCCTTTCCATCTCCCTTTTGACGATATCCTCAGCCTTATGCATCTCGTCGGAAGGGACCTCAAAAACCAGCTCGTCGTGTACCTGAAGAATCATCCTAGTTTTCAGGCCGCCCTCTGTCAGGGCCTTCTGTATGTTCAGCATGGCGATCTTTATGAGATCGGCGGAGGTACCCTGAATGGGCGTGTTGATGGCGATCCTCTCCGCTCCCTCGCGGCGGAAGACGTTGGTGGAGTTGATGTCGGGAATGAAGCGCTTCCGTCCCATCAGCGTGGTTACATAGCCGTTCTGCCGGGCCAGTTCCGTGGTCTCGTCGATGTATTTTCTGAAGCCGGGATAGGTCTCGAAGTATCGCTTGATGAATTCCGCCGCCTCCTGGATCGAGATGTCCGCCTGCTGGGAAAGCCCGTAGGGCGATACGCCGTAGATGGTGGCGAAGTTGATTATCTTCGCCTGCCGGCGCATATCCGGGGTCACAGAGTTCAGGTCCACTCCGAAGACCGATGAGGCAGTAAGACTGTGTATGTCGGTGCCCTCCCTGAAGGCCCGTATCATGTTCTCGTCGCCGGAGAGATGGGCCGCCAGGCGCAGCTCGATCTGGGAGTAGTCCGCAGAGACCAGGCGCCAGCCCTTTTCCGGGATGAAGCCCTCACGTATCTTCCTTCCAAAGTCGTCCCGCACGGGGATGTTCTGGAGGTTGGGGTCCGATGACGAGAGCCGTCCCGTGGCCACCACCGTTTGATTGTATGAGGTGTGTATGCGTCCTGTCTCGGGATTGACCAGCCTGGGCAGGGTGTCGATGTAAGTCGTCTTGAGCTTGCTGTAGGTGCGGTAGGCGATGAGATGATCGATGATCTCATGGCGCCCCCGGAGTTCCTCCAGCACGGAGATATCCGTGGAAAAACCGGTCTTGGTCTTTTTGACCGGCTTAAGCTTCAGCCGCTCAAAGAGAACGCCCGCCAGCTCCCGTGTTGAGTTGATGTTGAATTCCCCGCCTGACTGCGCGTAGATGGCCGCTTCGGTTTCCCGCAGCAGCCTTTCGTTCTCCTCGGCGAGTTTCGTGAAATGAGCCCTGTCGATCCTGACCCCGTCCCATTCCATCTGGGCGAGTACGGAGAGGAGGGGCATCTCCAGTTCGCGGAAGAGCTTCGTGAGCCCTTCCTCTTCCAGGCGGCGTGCGAGGAGGAGGTGCAGCCGGTAGGCGATATCGGCGTCCTCGATAGCGTACTCCGCCACCCGGTCCACCGGAACGTCCGTCAGGGAGACGGCGTTTTTGCCCTTGCCCACCAATTCCTCGTATTTAATGGTTTTGTACTGGAGATACTTTTCCGCCATGCTGTCCAGGTTGTGTCCCCTTTCGGAGGGGTTGAGGAGGTAGGAGGCGATCATCGTGTCGAACCAGATCCCCTGCAGGTCAATACCCGCCCTGCGGAGCACCAGCAGGTCGTATTTGATGTTCTGCCCCACCTTGCGCAGGGCGGGGTTCTCTAGGAGGGATTTGAGGGCCTTCAGGCAGACCTCCGGAGGAAGGAATTCCTCGTCGAAAAGGGTGGCGTGGCGGATCGGGATGTACCAGCCGGCCCCCTCCCGGATGGAGAGGGAGATCCCCACGAGGTCCGCCTGCACGGGAAAGAGGGAGGTGGTCTCGGTGTCCACCGAAACCAGACCGGCCCTCTCCACGGCGCGGATCATTTCGGCAAGATCTTCCCCGGTTCTGATGACGCGATAGTCCCGTTCTGCCGGAGCCGCGGGGGTCGATGCGGAGCCGGAGGCGGCCATCTCCTCCGCCAGGGACTTCATCTCCATTTTGAGGAAATAGTCCCGCATCCCCTCCCGGCGGATCTCCGGAAGCCGGGCCTTTTCCAGATCGAGGGACAGGGGGATGTCCGTGCGTATGGTCACCAGCGTCCGGCTCAAAAAGGCCATCTCGCGGCCCGACTCCAGCTGTTCCCGAAGCTTCCCCCGGATATCCCCGAGATGCCCGTAGATCTCCTCCAGTGTCCCGTAATCCCCGATGAGTTTCAGGGCCGTTTTCTCCCCGATTCCCCGGACACCGGGTACATTGTCGGAGCTGTCGCCCGTGAGGGCCATGTAGTCGATGACTTTCTCGGGGGGGATGCCCAGCCTGGAGACCACGGCGTCGCTGTCGAACCATTCGAATTCCGCTATGCCCTTGCGGTTGGCGTATATCCTCACGTGGTCCCCTACCAGCTGATAGGCGTCCTTGTCGCCGGTCACCAGGACGACCTCAAGGGAAGACCCTCCGAACCTGTGCGCCAGGGAGCCCAGAACGTCGTCCGCCTCGAAATCGGCCTCTTCCACCTGGCAGATCTCCATCACCCGGACCATGTTCTTGATCTCCTCTATCTGGGAGCGCAGGTCATCGGGCATCTTTTCCCGATTGGCCTTGTACTCCGGGTAGAGGGAGAAGCGGAAGGACTTCCGGGGCGGATCGAAGGCCACAATGAGATAATCCGGCTTCTGCTCGTCGATCAGCCTGATGAGCATCCTCGCGAATCCGAAGATGGCAGAGGTGTTCTGGCCGCTGGAATTGACCAGGGGGTTCTTGATAAAGGCGAAATAGGCCCTGTAGCAGAGGGCGTGGCCGTCCACAACGAAGAGTCGTTTTTTCATGTGCGGGGATCCTGATTTGAGATATTCGAAGTAAGCCTTATTCGGGGCCAACCGTCAACCAAAATATGCGTGTTTGCCGGAAAGCGAAAAAGGGATAAATTTTACTTGATTCCCTCAACTTTTCATGTATATTTGTTCAAAATGTGAAGGAAACATATATACAGGGAAGGGGTGATGCTTTTGTCCCCGGTTTTCTTCTCAATGACGGGGAAGACATTTGATCAACAAGTTGCATCTCGGGGGATTTTGAAAACCAGCCTATGAAAACAAAACTGAAGCGTAAAAGAAAGGACGGCCTTTTACGGCAATCCCAGCTCATGCAGATCGCCATGAGGCTCTTCGCGGAAAAGGGGTATCATGCCACCTCCATCGATGAGATCATCAGCGAGGCGGGCATCGTCAAGGGCACCTTTTACCTCCATTACAGCAGCAAGCACGATTTGCTGGAGAGTATCGTGGACAGCCATCTCAAACTCCTGATGGATTCCCTCAAGCTTCTCGACATCTCCATGCCCAAACCCATCGCCGAGGTGAAGGACATCTACATACATATCTCCCGCGCCATGATGCAGAACAATGAGATCCGGCTGTTTATCAGGCTCTTTCTGCGGGACGCCATCGGCCTGGACCACGATCTCCTCCGAAAGATCAACGGCTTCTTCAACGAGCTCCACGGGATGATCTCCCGCTATATTGCCAAGGCGCAGGAGGACCAGCGGGTCGTACCGGACATCGATCCCCTCGTCCTCTCCTACAGCATTGTGGGATCGGTCAAGGAGGTTCTCTTCCACTGGGCGGTCATGGACGAGGAGCTGGATATAGACAAGACCATAAACACCCTGCTGGATGTCTATTTCTACGGCATGCTGGAAAAGTGATTGACAAAGGCGCTGAAAGTGGTGGGTAATATGCAGCACGCCGATGCCGTTCGTCAGGGATCGGTACCTCTATAAGGGTCGATTCCCGAATAAAGAAAGGGGAAGCGAGATCAGCCCTGAAGGCTGAAGGAGTGATCGGCGTTACGGCTCCCGTACTGAAAAGGCGGGAGCCGCCTGATGTAAGAATACTGCCAGGGAATTTCAGGAGGATGTATGGAACTAACCAAGTATGAAAAACTGATGAAAAACGTCGCTCTCGCCTACGCCGTCATCTTTGTCGTTGCGGTGCTGGTCTTTATTTTTCTGCCCGGAGTGCTGCTGGACCTCATCAACTCCCTCTCGCGTTTCGTGATGCCCAGCCTGCCGCTGGCGACGGATGACGGCAAATTCTGGCTGTCCATGACCGTCTCCATGATGGCAACCATCACCGCCCTCTGCCTCTTCATTTACCGGGACGTGCGGCAGTACGCCACCATGGCCCTACCCCTGGTGGTGGCCAAGTACACCTCCTCGCTCTTTGGTATCGGATTCTTCCTCATCGGCATGATCTTTACCGAAACCCGGTGGAACACCCTGGCCAACCTGATCATCTTCATCAGCGATTTCCCCCTGGGGACTCTGATGCTGATCCTGTACAAAAAGCTGCAGCAGGAAAAAGCCGCTTCCTGAAGACCGGTCACCCCTGACGGAGATCGCCCTTTCGCCGGTGGCGGGGTGATCTCAGGGGGCGGTCATCTTCTTCAGAATGTCCCGGTAGCATTCGCTTTCCCTCAGGTTCTTGAAGAAAGGGTCCTCCTTGAGCCATGACAGATTGTCATAGCCGTTCTTTACGGCAAGGGCCAGATAGGAGCAGGCCTTTTTGACGTCCCCCTTAAGGGCGTAGTAGGCGGCAATCCCGTAATTCCTCTCGGCCTGATGGTCTGACAGGTCGTAAACGGCGCTGAATTTCGGGGTCAAGAGCAGTACTTTCTGAATGTCGGCATCCGCCTTTTTTTTCTCTCCCGTCAGGCAATGGGTCAACGCGCGGTTGATATAGGCGTAATCATCATGGGGGTTCAGAGCGAGAGCACGGTTGATATCCTCCAGGGCCTGTTTATACTTTCCCGCCAAAAGATAGTGGAAGCCCCGGTTGCCGTAGAGGAGGGGCAGGAATTCAGAAGACTGACTGACCATCTGAAGCGCCACAGTGTCTTCCGCAATGGCTTTCTGGAACTGTCTGAGGCCCTCATAGCAGACGGCGCGGTTGATGCGGGCTGCAATATCTCTGGGATTCATCTGCAGGGCCCTGTCGTAATCGGCAATCGATTTTTTATACTCCCCTAATCTAAGGTAGAGAACCGCCCGCCGGTTATACTCGTAGGCGGCCGGGGATTGCACCCGGAGCCTGCGGGTGCACTGGGCCAGGCGGATCCGCTTGTCCAGGATGCGCCCCTCCCGGCTGTCGGGGTCCGGTTCCCGAAGTATCCAGCCGACGATCCCCCGCGGGGTTTTCACCTTCCACCAGCCTGTGGTCAGGGTAAAGCCGTCATAGGCCAGGGTAACCTCACAGCGGATATCGTCCCTCGCGTACCGGGCGGCTGCAAAGTCCGTCTCCTCCCGTATAATCTCGAGCTCGTCCCCGGGGAGGGCCGTTATCGCCCGCCCGTCCCTGCAGATACTGACCGGGGCGGTAAGGACGGCCGTCCGCCGGTTTACTTTTTCCAGAAGCCCGAAGGCCTCTCCCTGTTTCAAATGATCCACAATGACACGGGAAGGTCCCGAGTCCTGGAACACCGGGGTCTCTTTAGCCGGTCGTTTCATCTTTTTGGACGAGGGGGCTTCCTGGGGGGCGGCAGGCGTTTGACAGATGAGCAATAACAAGAGCAAAGCAGGGGTGATTTGTTTCATTGTACAGTTCATCCTTTCTTCTGGTTTAAGAATCCGGGGAGATATCGACGCTGCCGGATATCACCGATGGGAAGGGGGGATGCTTTCGATGCCCCGTATCTGTGAGATTACAGGGGGCCTCCCGGCGCTGTCAATAAAAAAGGGGGGAATCTCTTAAATGGTCAGGCCGGCTGGCAGCCCTGCAGGTAGCGAGAAAAAAAAGTTCAAAAAAGTTTGCTTGAATTCTTACAGAATGTGGTGTATCATCAATAGGCGTTTTTCTGAAATTATCCGTTACTGTTGTACTAAGGAAGCCGGCTGACATCCTGTGGAGAAGATATAACTGAACGATAACCCATGATAATATTAATCCTGCTTATCCTTCTTCAACTCTCCTTTTCCCTGCATATCTTTTTCCTCATCCAGTACGTCATCAAGAGGAGCGCCGTTCATCTCCGATGGTTCATCAATACGGCCATCAGCAATATGGTGATGGCGGGCGGGCTGACCGTTCTGGCGGTCTATAAACCGTCCCTCATCCGGACGCTGGATCTGACCCTCATGATGTGGCTGGTTTCCGGGTTCGTCATGTTCATGATGCTCCTGATAAAGATTACCATCATTCGGAACATCCTGAAGAGATGCAAGGACCCGGCAAACTTTCATCTGAACTATTTCGGTAAAAAGGTGCTGCATCCCACCGTGGTTCAACAGTCGGATGTCCTCCTCTTTTTCATGACGATGCCCTTTTTCCTCATGGCGGGGGCGTATTTCGTGGCGCGGCTGCTGAATTATATCCTCTATGGGCATCTCTGATTTACAGATTCCCGGGGGGAAGGCGTATATATTCCGAGGACTCATCGTGAGTTTTGAAGGTTGAAAATATTAGTGGATTTTTAGGGCTTTTTCAGGTAAACTTTATATTAATAAAAACAGATGGAGGTTCCTTATGCCGTTAGTATCGGAAAATACTCAGAAAAATGCGGAAAAGTGCAAGAGCTGCGCTTTCCTCAAACTGAAAAATATGGACAAGACCGACGTTCTCTACGACGAAGCCCAGATAGCCGTCGAGGGCGTTATACGGGCCAGCTGTGCCATGTGCCCCTATTCCAAGGACTTCGAGGCCGTATACGGCATGAAGCCCTACGAATACTTTGCCATCAAACGATGATCCCGTTGGTGACCCGCAGGGGATGAGCAAAGGAACAGCGGTTGTACTCCTGAGCGGAGGGCTCGATTCCGCCACCACTCTGGCGATAGCCAGGAATGAGGGATATGAGGTTCATGCTCTCACCTTCCGGTACGGTCAGAGGCATGAGGTGGAGCTTCAGTGCGCCCGGGGCCTGGCCCTGAAGTGGGGTGTAAAGAGCCATGTCTTCATCGACATCCCGGCGCAAATCTTCGCCGGATCGGCCCTTTCCTCCCTTTCTAACCTCGATGTACCCAGGAATCGGGACATCGGCGCGTCAGAAAATATTCCGGATACCTATGTCCCGGCCCGGAACATCCTCTTCCTCTCCTATGCCCTGGCTTATGGGGAAACGGTGGGAGCCGATGCCCTCTTCATCGGGGCCAATGCCGTGGATTACAGCGGTTATCCTGATTGCCGTCCGGAGTTTTTCGAGGCATTTGCCGCCATGGCCAATGTCGGTACCCGGGCGGGGGTGGAAGGGAAGGGCTTCGAGATAAAGGCCCCCCTGCTTTCCCTGACCAAGTCCGAGATCATTCGGGTGGGGAACGGGCTTGGCCTGGACTACGGTCTCACCCACAGCTGCTATGATCCCTATCCGGACGGTTCCGCCTGCGGCACCTGTGACAGCTGTCTCATCCGAAAAAAGGGGTTCCTGGAAGCGGGAATCCCCGATCCCACCCGTTACGGTCCGCCGGGATGAAATGGCTGTCTTATCCTGTCAGGCTGCTTCAATGCCTAATTGACGTCCTTTTTCCCATGAAATGCCTCTCCTGCGGAAGGCCGATACCCAACATCCGGGATTGTATCTGCGAAGACTGCCTTTCCCGGATTGGGGGGCTAAAGGAGGGCTGTCACGTCTGTTCCGGCGAGATTCGGGAGGGGCGGTGTACAGTCTGCGAGGAGCGGCACTGGTATCCGGCAAGGAATCTCTGCCTTTCGGAATATGACGGGATCATGAAGAAGATGCTGCATCACTACAAATTCGCCCGCCGCAGCCGGCTTGCCCGCCCCCTGGGGGATCTGGCCCTTGAGGCTCTCCGACGGGAACGGTGGGATTTCGATCTGATCACCTACGTACCCGCCAATCGCTCAAAGAAATGGAGAAGGGGGTATAATCAGACGGAATTAATCGCCCGGATTCTCTCGGCCCGCACCGGCAAACCGGTAAAAGCCCTTCTGAGGGAGCGATTCAGTCCCCTGGCCCAGAAGGAACTGAACTACCGCCAGCGTTTCCTGCATATCCTGAATAAATACAAGGCGGCTGGAAGGCGGCTTGCAGGGCAGAAGGTGCTCCTGGTGGACGATGTGTTTACCACGGGAGCCACCGTCAATGAATGCGCCCGGGTTCTGCTCTCCCGGGGGGCGTCGGAAATATTTTCCCTCACAATGGCCAGGGCGGGTATAAAAAGGCTTGAAAATTTAGAATGACTATTATATCCTTACCCCGTCAGGCCGGTTGCCGGCTTTGAGCCCCGGAATCCCGTTTCCGCGGCTTTTCTGCCTCCGGTTTTTTCTGAAAATCCCATTTCCTCTGATAATAATGTTCATTATGGAGCGATCTTATGAAAGTGATATCTGACGATGAAATACAGATTGTTGTCCTCGAGGGCCGGATTGACCAGGAACAGTCCGCGGAACTGGAAACTCAGCTGGAGGATTTTTTATCGAAAGGGATGTGCAATATCTGTATCGACATGATGAACGTCAAACATGTATGCAGCTCGGCCCTGGGGGTCCTGGTTGCCGTCAAAAGGAAGATGAAGGATAGGGAAGGGGATATCAAGCTGGTGATCATCGAGGATAATCTCCTGAAGCTCTTTCAGACCACAATGCTGGACAAGGTCTTCGAAATATACGAATCCCAGCGGGAGTGCATCAGCGCCTTCGATTGAGGATTGATGGAATGGAATGAGGGAACAGACCAAAAGCGACATCAGGGAAATACTCCGGCCCATCGATTCCTACATGAGCCGTGTGGATGAGGCGATTCGTGAAAAGATCAGAACCGGAGTGCCCCTGATAGATGAGTGCTCCCTGCATCTCTTCCGCCGGGGCGGCAAAAAGATACGGGCGGCCCTCATCATTCTCTGCAGCGGTTTGAGGAACGCCGTTCCCGAAGGCATTGTGGACGTGGCCGCCGCCGCCGAGATCGTTCACGCGGCCACGCTGATACACGATGATATCATAGATCAGTCCTATCTGCGCCGCGGCGATGTTACGGTGTCGCAGAAATGGGGATATAAGGCGGCGGTATTGGTGGGGGATTACATGTACACCCGGGC